>JALDXP010000208.1:0-4774 GCA_032154885.1 Actinomycetota bacterium | reverse complement strand
AGACCGAGATCGGCTTCGTCGAACGCGGAATGCGCTGATAACAGGTCCTCGAGGCCCACCTCGAGGAGGGACCGGCTCTGGCCCTCGAGAGTGAGCACCAGCTTGCCCACGGCCTCATGGGCCTCACGGAACGGGACGCCGCGGGAAACCAATGCCTCGGCCAGATCGAGGCTGGCCGTCTCCACCGATGGGTCCACAGCGAGAAACTCGGTTTGGCCGAGCAACTCGACCATCGCAGCCAAGGATTCCGCCAGCGTGTCGTCGGCCTCGAAGACGAGTCGCTTGTCTTCCTGGAGATCACGGTTGTAGGCGAGGGGAAGACCCTTCTGGAGCGTCATCATCGCCGCCAGAAGCCCCGATACTCGTGCGGCACGGCCCCGGACCAGCTCGGCGATATCCGGGTTTCGCTTGTGGGGAAGGGCCGATGACCCGGTGCTCACGCTGTCACCGAGCCTTGCCCGGCCGAACTCGGGCGTGGCCCATAGAACGACTTCCTCGGCGATTCGGGAAAGGGTCACCATTGCCTGGGCGCAGCAGAAGACATATTCCGCGAGATGGTCCCGGGAGCCAACCGCGTCGAGCGAGTTCTCGAAGATCCCGGCCATCCCCAGCTCCCTGGCGGTCGCCTCCGGATCGATCGGCAAGGATGTCCCGGCCGAGGCACCGGCACCCAGCGGAGACACATCGATACGGCGACCGGCTCCGGCGAACCGCTCGGCGTCGCGGACCGCCATCCAGGCATAGGCGAGGAGATGATGACCGAGGGTGGTTGGCTGGGCTTGTTGAAGATGGGTGTAGGACGGGACGACCGTTTCGGCGTGGCTCTCAGCGATGTCGGCGAGGGCGAGGGCAAAGGCGTGAAGCTGATCATGTCGCTCGCCGGCGGCGCGGCGGGTGTAGAGACGCATGTCGAGGGCCACCTGATCGTTGCGGGATCGGGCGGTGTGCAGCCTGCCCGCGGTGTCACCGACGAGTTCGAACAATCTGCGCTCCACCGCCGAGTGAACGTCCTCGTCTGAGTCGGAGAACTCGAAGTCTCCACCGGCAGCTTCGGACTGGATGGTCTCCAGCCCGCTGAGGAGAGCCGTCACGTCGGCCTCAGCAAGGATCCCGGTCTCGCCGAGCATCAGAACGTGCGCCCGAGAGCCGGCGATGTCGTCGGCAAGGAGACGTCTGTCCGAGACATCGGTGGTGTATCCCCACAGGGTGTCGCCGGGGCCTGACTCGAAGCGGCCACCCCACAGGCTCATTCCACTTCCCCTCCGCCGAACCCCCTGATTCGCAGGGCGTTGAGCGAGATGAAGCCTTCGGCATCGGCCTGGCGATAGACGTCGTCGGCCTCGAAAGTGGCCGAATCGGGGTCATAGAGGGTATTGGGTGAGCGTCTCCCCGTCACGGTCGCCCCGCCCTTGTAGAGCACGAGACGCGCCTCTCCGGTTACCGGTCCCTGGATGTCGTCGATCAAGCCCTGCAATGCCGTGCGCTCCGGGCTGAACCAGAAGCCGTTGTAGACGATCTGGGCATAGCGGGGGATCAGGGAGTCCCGGATGTGCAGCACCTCCCTGTCGAGCGTGATCGACTCGACTGCGCGGTGGGCGAGATGCAGGATTGTCCCTCCCGGGGTCTCATAGACCCCACGGCTCTTGATCCCGACGAACCGATTCTCAACGAGATCCACCCTCCCGACGCCGTGTCTGCCGGCAAGGGCGTTCGCCTCGGTCAACAGCTCGACCGGTCCCAGCTCATGCCCATCGATCGACGCCGGGTTGCCCCTCTCGAACCCGATTACGACCTCCTCGGGCTGATCGGGGGCATCGGTGGGGTCCACGGTGAGTCGGAACATCTTTGGCGGGGGTGCGGCCCAGGGGTCCTCGAGGATTCCTCCCTCATAAGAGATGTGGAAGAGGTTGGCATCCATCGAGTACGGCTCCTCCCGGGTGACCGGCACAGGTATCCCGCGTTCCCGGGCGTACTCGATGAGGGCCGTGCGACCGTCGAGGTCCCATTCCCGCCAGGGCGCGATAACCCCGAGATCGGGGGCCAGCGCGGCCACGGAGAGCTCAAAACGGACTTGATCGTTGCCCTTGCCCGTAGCACCGTGGGAGATGGCGTCGGCACCGAAGGCGCGGGCCGTTCGCACCAGACCTTCGGTGATGATGGGCCGGGCCAGGGAGGTTCCGAGCAGGTAATGGCCCTCGTAGACCGCGCCGGCCCGCAGGGCGGGGTACACGGCGCCGTCGACGAAACGATGGGTGAGGTCCTCGACCACTGCCTCAACGGCTCCGGTCGCGATGGCCTTCTCCTTGGCCTCGGCGGCCTCGGCGCCCTGGCCGACGTCAGCGGTGTAAGCGATCACCTCCGCTCCGCGCTCTTCGCGAAGCCAGGCCAGAATCACCGACGTGTCTAGGCCACCTGAATAGGCGAGGACGACCCTCATGTCATTCCTCCTCGTCGGGGGCTGGGCCAGGATCCGGGATGCCCTGGGCAATGGCCCAGTCCCTGACCATGGCATATGCCTCCCCCATGCTGTACGGGCCCTCGTCGATCCTTCGCTCGAGCATCAGCCCCATGATGTCACCTACGTTCGGCCCCGGCCCAATCCCCAGATACGCCATCACCTGATTGCCATCGATCGGGGCGCGGAGACGCGACAACTCCTCCTTCGCACTCAGCTCGGCGATCCTCTCCTCGAGCTCGTCGATGCGATTCTGGACAGCGCGGGCTCGGCGCGGGTTGGCAGTGGTGACATCACACCGCACCAGCTCGTTGAGATGCGGCAGCAGCTCGCCGGCGTCACGCACGTAGCGGCGCACGGCCGAATCCGTCCAACCCATCTTGAGCGTGTGCGGGCGCAGGTGGAGGAAGACGAGCCGGGACACATCGTCGACGACCTCACCGGGATAGCGAAGGGCCTTCAGCCGCCGCCGGGTCAACCGCGCCCCGACAACCTCGTGGTGATGGAACGAGACGCCATCCTTTCCGAACTGGCGGGTGTCGGGCTTGCCGATGTCGTGGAACAAGGCGGCAAGCCGAAGCACCAGTTCGGGCCGGGTTTTGTCGACCACGGCCAGGGTGTGGGCGAGCACGTCCTTGTGACGCTGGTGAGGGTCTTGCTCCATGGCCAGGGCGGGCAACTCCGGGAGAAAACGGGTTGCCAGCCCGGAGGCCACGACGCGATCGAGGGCCTTCCCGGCGTCTGGCGCCACGACGAGTTTCGAGAGCTCGTCCCTGATCCGCTCCGCCGACACGATCTCCAAACGCTCACCCATCTCAGCCACGGCCTCCACGGTCCTGGCCTCGCCGGTGAATCCGAGCGTGCCCTCGAACCTGAACAGCCGCAGCATGCGCAGGGGATCCTCGGAAAACGAGATCTCAGGATCGAGCGGGGTCCTCAGCACCCCGGCGGCCAGGTCTGCGAGGCCACCCTGGGGATCGATCGGTTCCATGTCCATGAGCGACAGGGCAATTGCGTTCACGGTGAAGTCGCGCCGGGCGAGATCGGTCTCGATGTCGTCGGAGAACGTGACCTGAGGTTTGCGGGAATCGTCGCGGTAGACCTCGTTGCGAAACGTGGTTACCTCGACCGTGTGACCGTCCTTGCGGGCTGCAACGGTGCCAAAGGTGGCTCCGACGCGGTAGACGACATCGGCCCAGGTCTCGAGTAGCTCGGCGATCCGATCCGGCCTGGCATCGGTGGCGAAGTCGTAATCCTCGAGCGGCCTCTCGAGAAAGGCATCACGGACCGAGCCGCCAACCAGGAACAATTGATGGCCGGCCACGTCGAACAACTGATGCAATTGGGCAGGCGGTAGATCTGGCGAGACCAGGAAATCGAGCCGCTTCGGGATCACCCGCCGCAGGTTATGGGTTTTGAGTGGTGGGTGGTGAGCAGTGGCCCACCACCGAATTACACCGCGATGCCCGCCGCCATCGCCTTGGCTCGAAGCTCGTGGACGTTTCGGGCATAGGGAAGGGCGGCAGGGAGGTCGATGGACTTGTCGACCACCAGTCGGAGAAGGGACGCGTCCATGGTCTGCATCCCGAAGAACTCGCTCTCCTTCATGATGTCGATCAGGACCGGGGCGTCGGCGCCACCAATGATCCACTCCTGGACACGCTCGTTGTTGGTGAGTACCTCACAGGCAAGGGTCTTACCCTTCTCCTGGCTCTCGAGCAGACGCTGGCTGACGATCGCCAGAAGCTGTGCGGCAAGCTGGCCCCGGACGACGCGTTGCTGCGATTCGGGGAACAGCGAGACCACGCGATCGATGGTGTCGGCTGGGTCAATCGTCCTCATCGAGGAGATAACCAGGTGCCCGGTCTCGGCCGCAGCGATGGCCGCACGTGCAGTCTCGGCGTCATCGAACTCGGAGATCATGAGCACGTCGTTGTCGTGACGCATCGCACTCCGCACCGCATCGGCGGCGCTCGGAGTGTCGACACCCACCTCGCGCTGCTCTACGACACTCTTCTTGTCGGGATGGAGGACCTCGATCGGATCCTCGACCGTGAGGATCGACACCGCCCGGTGAGTGTTGATCCAGTCCAGGATCGAGGCCATGGTGGAGGTCTTGCCCGAACCGGAAGCTCCGGTGACGAGGAGCAGCCCCGAACCTTCGGCGGCGAGCTTCTCCACGACCGAAGGCAGCCCGAGATCACTGAAAGACATCGTCCCGGGGAAGACACGACGCAGGACCACCGAGACCGAGCCACGTTGGCGGAAGGCCGTCACCCGGAAGCGACCGATGTCCTGGCGACCGAATGCGAAATCGGC
>JALDXP010000207.1:0-4785 GCA_032154885.1 Actinomycetota bacterium | reverse complement strand
CATCTCCTTCCCCAGGATGTCTACGACATCGCCTACGACGTGCTCAACCACCGGCTCGTGCTGTCATTCGACGCGGTCGCCGACGGGGTCACTGTCGACGACGTGTTGGTCGAGGTACTGACGACCGTGGTCTCGCCACGCGTCTCGTCCTCTCAACTCGCCGGGAACCGGGCCTCGCTGGCAGTCTGATGCAGCTCCGACGATCCGGGCCTCCCAAGGGGGTCGAGCCGATCCCGCGCACATCGCGTCTCACCTCGCCGTCGCAGGTTCCGATAGAGCGGTTGCGGCTCACCGTGCTTCGCCGGCTGAATGGCCTCCTCGCCGGCGATCATGCCGGGCTCTTCCCGGGCCACGGGACGGAGAGGGGCGAATCTCGTCCCTACGTGCCGGGTGACGATCCTCGTCACATCGACTGGGCCGTGACGGCCCGGACCCATGACACACACGTCCGTGACATGGTTGCCGACCACGAGCTCGACGTCTGGCTGATCCTCGACTCCTCGTCGAGCCTCGGATTCGGCACGGGTCGAGCCACGAAACACGAGGTTGCGTGGTCCGCGGCGGGTGCCTTTGCCCTGCTCGCATCCAACAGCGGCAACCGAGTGGGAGCGGCCCGGTCGACCCAACGCAAGGGACATTCTCGTCCGCTTCTAATCCCGGCCCGTGGTGGCTCGGCACATGCGGGCGGAGTTCTGAGTGCTCTCCTCGACGCTCCGGAGGACGGGGAGACCGGTGACCTGGGTCGAGCCATCGAGATGGTCGGCCAGGTGGCGCGCCGTCGAGGCATGGCAGTGGTCATCTCCGATTTCCTGGGATCTCCCGACTGGGAGCGCCCTTTGCGGGCTATGTCACATCGGCATGAATTGATCGCAGTAGAGGTGGTGGATCCCCGGGAAATCGATCTGCCAGATGTCGGGTTGATCGCGGTTGTCGATCCCGAGACCGGGAGACGTCGACTGATCGACACAGCCAATGATGGCGTCCGCGAACGTTACGCCTCCCTGGCCGAGCAGCGCCGGGCCGATGTCGCGGGCCGTCTCAAATCGTGTGGTGCCGATCATCTGGTCCTGCGAACGGACAGAGACTGGGTACTCGACTTCGTGCGTTTCGTCTCGGGTCGCAAGGCGAGACTGATGTCGGCGGGGAGGTCGGGACGATGAGTGATTTCGGCTTTCTCTCACCTGGCCGTCTGGCCATTCTCATCCTGCCTGCGGCCCTGGCGGTTGGTTACCTGGTGCTGCAAGCAAGACGGCGTCGCTATGCGATGCGGTTCACGACGGTCGAGATGCTCGATCAGGTGGCACCGGACCGTCCCGGCTGGCGCCGACATCTCCCGGCATTAGGGCTGATCGTGGCCGCCGTGGTGGCGACAATGGCGTTCGCTCGCCCGGTCATAGCCGGCGAGACCCGTGAGTCGACACAGCTCGTGGTGTTGGCAATCGACACATCGATTTCGATGGAGGCCAAAGACGTGTCGCCGTCCAGGGTCGACGCCGCCCGGGAGGCCGCCGGGGCCTTCCTCGACGCAGTGCCCGAGGGCGTCGCGGTCGGGGTTGTCGGTTTCGATGGGGTGGCCAGGAACCTGATCTCGCCGACCACCCGTATCGACGCGGTGCGCCGGGTGATCGAGGGATCCATCAATCACAGCGGTCTGGGTGAGGGCACGGCGATCGGCGAGGCCGTGTTCCTAGGTATCGAGGCCATTGAGGCTTCTGGCAGTGAGACAGATGACGAAACGGCGACTTCTGACGAGGCCGCGGGCACGATCGTTGTCCTCTCCGATGGCGAGACAACGATGGGTCGCACCAATGACGAGGCTGCCACCGCGGCCCGCAGCGCCGGCATCCCGGTTCATACCATCGCTTTCGGGACAGACGCCGGGACGATCATGGACCCATTCGAAGGCGAGGTCCCGGTGCCGGTCAACGAGGAAGCCCTGGCCGAGCTGGCCCGCCAGACCGACGGGAAAGCACTCACCGCGGCGTCGGTAGAGCAGCTCAGCCAGGTCTATGAGGATCTGGGGCGCTCGGTCACCGTCGAGAAGGAGCAAGTCGAGATCGGTGACTGGTTTGCCGGCGCCGCTCTGGCGCTCCTCAGCCTGGCGGGTGTGGGCTCGCTGGTTTGGTTCGGTCGGCTTCCCTGAGGCGTCACTCGAACAGCGAGCGCAGGTGTTGGTTGAGGAAAGTCCCGTTGGGGTCGAATCGCCGACGCATCTCGAGGAAGTCTTGATAACGGGGGAACAGGGCCGAGATGCGCTCCGGTGTCATGAAATGGATCTTGCCCCAATGGGGCCGTCCGCCATATTCGGCGAACAGGTCGTCGCAGGCGCGGAGGTAGGGCCAATAGTCGGTTCCCGGCTCGCCTGAGATGGAGACAACGAGATTGTCTCTCTGATAGTTGGGGCTCATCCAGGCATCGTCGGCAGCGACGACTCGGATCTCCAGCGGGTAGACGCTGAGTGGGAGCCAGTCGAGCATCAGCTTTCGCATCCCGTCCATGATCTCCCGGGCCTGCACGATCGGCAGGAAGTATTCGACCTCGTGAAAATTCGGGTCGTAGACCATCGGGTAGATCCGGTATGAGCGGTCGATGCGTTCTCCCTCGGGCAGGCGCTCGAGCGACGTGCCGGGTTTCACCTCCCGATATCGCTTGACCACGCAATCGTCGGCGCCGGCGTCATGGAGGTTGTAGAGGGCGGCCGAGGCGTCGGTTGGCATCCAGAAGAGGCCGAAATGGCGATACTCCTCCAGGTCGGACTCGAACCGCTCCATGACCTCGTCGTATTTCATGATGTCGATCCGGGCGTGCAGGTCATAGGCGGGGACGACCTTGAGCGTGACCTCGGTCATGATGCCGAGCAGACCAATCGACGCCTGGATGGCGTGAAGGACATCCGGATCGCTGTCTCTGGTGATTTCGACGAGATTCCCCAGCCCATCGACGAGCCTCGCTCCTTCGAGCGCCGCAGAGAAATTCGGCTGTCTCAGACCCGACCCGTGGGTCGCCGTGGCGATTGCGCCGGCGATGGCCTGTGTGTCGATGTCGCCTTGATTGGCGAGGGCCAGGCCGTGCTCCCAGAGCGGGTCTCCGAAATCAGCGATGGTGGTCTTCGGTGCGGCCTTGACCATGAGCTTGCTCGAATCGACCTCGATGATCCCGCGGAGGGGGCTGGTGTCGAGCAGGACATCGCTTTCGACGATCGGGGTGAACGAGTGCCCGGTGCCGACCGTGCGGATCGAGTATCCGCTTGAGGTCGCCCGGGTCACTTCACCCTGGACGTCGGCCTCGGAATCGACCTTCACGATCTTTTTCGGTGAGAAAGACTGGTTGCCGACCCAATTCGTCCAGCTCCCACCTTCCATCGAATTGGTTGTCACCGGCCCGGAATGTACCCAGACATCGCGGGCCGGCGACACGTTTCGTCGATCAACCCTCGAGTGACTCCAGCACGCTCTTGGCATGAGGCGCCTGCAAGGGATGGAACATTGGTGCGTTGTCCAGGGCCTCTGAGAGCTCGAGGCGCGCCTGCTCCTCGTTCCCCTCGGCCAGGGCGATCAAGCCGGAGTGATAGAGGATCTGCGGTTCTCTGAGCCCGACACCGAGGACCTTGTCGATCTGGCTTCTGGCTTCCTCCACCCAGCCGGCCCTGTAGAGGGCCCAGGCGTAGGTGTCGAGGCCAAACGGATCCGATCGCTGGCTCACGTCCGCCTCGGCGAGGTCGACCGCACGCTCCGGCTCCAGATCGTGATCGGCCAGGTATTGGGCCAGCGTCCGCCGATAGGCGTCCCGGTGGACCTCGGTCTCGCTGGCCGCCGGCTCGACCCGGTCGTAGAAAGCGTCGGCGGCGCTTTCGTCTCCCAGGGCAACGGAGAGGTCGCCGAGAATTGCGAGTGTGCCGGGGTCCGGGCTCAAGGCTGCCGCACCTTCATAGGCCGTGAACGCCTCCTCGAGCCGTCCGTCGGACATCAGCACCGCTCCCAACGTCGCCCGTGAGGAAGGCCAAATGGGGTCGGCCTCGATCGCCCGATTCAGCAAGGTCTCTGCTTGCTCGTATCGGCCGAGATCGTTGAGGAAATGGGCGGCGAATGTCAGATGGAAGGCGAGTCGGCGGGGCTCGGATCCTTCGTTCTCGGTGATCCGCAAGGCTTCCTCCGCATAGCCGAGTGCTGTGGGAAGGTCGCCCATCGAATCGGCGTGCTGGGCACGGCGAGTCAGGATCTCGGGTATCTCACCGGTTAGTGCGGCGACCTTTTCCAATGCCTCGGCGGCCGCTTCGGCATCACCGAGCTCGAATTGGGCGTCCGCCATCACCAGTTGTGCCGACGCGTCCGTGCTGTCGGATGCGGAGAGGCTCGAGGCGAGCCCGAGTGCCTCGTCGAAACGATGGACTGCGAGGTAGGACTGGGCGAGGCGGAGACTGGCGACTCGGTCCTCGGGTGCGAGATTCACTGCCTTTTCGAGACTGGCGATGGCCGATCCGTAGTCGCCCAGATCATGAACTAGCTCGGCTCGCTCCAGATAGAGCCTGCCCAGCTCGCTCATGTCCAGGGGGTCGCCGTTCTCGGTGACTCGCCCTTCGAATACGGAGATCAGGCGTTCCACTTCGCCGAGGCGTGGAATGGGGGTCTGTTCGAAGGCGGTCGGCGGCGCCGTTTCTGGGGCTTCTGTGAGAGCGCGGAGGCCGTAGGAACCGGCAACCAGCAGCCCGATGGCAACTATGGCGGTGATTGCTCGTCTCATGTCGATCCTTTCTCGAGACCGCCGGAGTGTTGGGGGGGGGGGGGG
>JALDXP010000206.1:0-4809 GCA_032154885.1 Actinomycetota bacterium | reverse complement strand
CTTCCGTGACAAGCACGGGAAAGTGATCTACGTCGGCAAGGCCGAGAGTCTGCGCAGCCGCGTGCCCTCCTACTTCGGCGTGGGGCTTCATCCTCGCACCCAGGCCATGGTCGACAACGCCCAATCCGTCGAGTGGATCATCACGGAGTCCGAAGTCGCTGCGTTGATGCTCGAGTTCTCACTCATCAAGAGGCATCGTCCTCGCTTCAACATCAAGTTGGTCGACGACAAGTCGTATCCGTATCTGGCCATCACCCGGAGCGACGAATGGCCCCGTGCCAGGGTCATGCGCGGCGCCAAGCGCAAGGGCAACGAGTACTTCGGGCCCTACGCCCACACCTACGCCATCCGCAAGACTCTCGACCAGCTTCTCCGCACCTTCCCGGTCCGTACCTGCACGGACTCCCTCTTCAACCGCCAGCAAGCCCAGGGACGACCGTGTCTCCTCTATCACATCGAGAAATGCTCCGGCCCCTGTATCGATGCCGTCACCCCCGAGGACTACCGGCAGATGGTCGACGGGCTCGCTGCATTCCTGCGGGGGGATACCGACCTGGTGCTGACCGATCTCAAGGGCCGCATGTGGGAAGCGTCGGAGAAACAGGAGTTCGAGCTCGCCGCCCGGCACCGAGACCGGATCGAAGACGTACGTCGGGCCCTTCTCCGACAGGACGTGGTTTCGGACCGCCCCGAGGATTTCGACCTCATCGCATTCCATGGTGACGACCTCGAGTCGGCATTTCAGATCCTCCATGTCAGGAAGGGACGACTCGTCGGACGATTGGGCACGGTCGTAGATCGAGTCGAGGAACTGACCGAAGCCGAGCTCATGGGGCGCGTCATCAGACAGCTCTACGGGGAGGACGATCCGCCTCGCCAGGTGCTGGTCGAGATCGAACCCGCCGAGAAGGAACTGCTCCAGGAGTGGCTGGCCGAGCGGAGGGGAACCAAGGTCAGCCTCCGGGTGCCGACCAGGGGCTCGAAACGGCGTTTGATGGAGACAACCGCGACCAACGCCGCCGAGGCCTTCGCCCGGCACCGACTGAAGCGCAGTCAGGACCACAACGCGAGGGCCAAGGCCCTTCGCTCACTCCAGGATGTCCTCGACCTTCCCGAGCCACCCCTCCGCATCGAGGCGTTCGACATATCGACCTTGCAGGGCACCAACACCGTCTCGTCGATGGTCGTGCTCGAGGACGGTCTGCCGAAGAGGTCGGACTACCGGAGGTTCAAGATCCGGACGATCCAGGGTCAGGACGACTTCGCCGCAATGGAGGAGACCATTCGTCGCCGCTTCCGCGCCTTCCTGGCGGAGAGGGACCGGAATGTGGCCGAGCAGGGCAGGTTCTCCTATCCACCCTCGCTGGTACTCGTGGACGGGGGAGCAGGCCAGTTGGGCCGGGCGGTGAAGGTCCTCGACGAGCTCGAGATCGACATCCCGGCGATCGGCCTCGCCAAGCGGATGGAGGAGGTGTACCTGCCCGGGCAGCCCGAGCCGGTGCGGATCCCCCGGGATGCCGAGGCGCTTTACCTCTTGCAGCAGGTCCGTGACGAGGCACATCGCTTCGCCATCACCTACCACCGCCAACTTCGGTCGAAGTCGATGATCGACTCGATCCTCGATGAGGTCCCCGGGATCGGCCCGAAGCGCAAGAAGGACCTCTTGAAGCGATTTGGCTCGTTGAAGAAATTGAGGGAGGTACAGGCAGATTCTTTGGCCGAGGTGGTGCCGAGGAACGTGGCCGACGATCTGTACGCTGCATTGCACAACTGATCGAGAGCACCGATGGAGCGTCCCGCAACCGATCATCCTCACGTTCTGGTGGTCACGGGCATGTCGGGCGCCGGTCGATCGTCTGCCGCCAAGATCCTGGAAGATCTCGGCTACACGGTCATCGACAATCTCCCCCCGAGGCTGCTCGTCCCGGCCGCCCAGTCCCATGACATCCCCGAGCGCCACAAGCATCTCGCCGTCGTCATCGATTCCAGGGGAGGTCTTCCCATTTCGGAATTGCGCGGCGCGGTCAAGGAGCTGAGTCGGGAGGGCGTGATGACCAGGGTCGTGTTCCTCGATGCGGAGGACGACGTCATCGTGTCCCGCTACGAGGAGAACAAACGTCCCCACCCTCTCGGTCACTCGACCATCTCCGAGTCGATCGTGGCCGAACGGGAGCTGCTCGCTGACCTCCGGGAAGAGGCCGATGTCATCGTCGACACCTCGTCGCTCAACATCCACGAGCTGCGGGAGCGGCTCACGACCCAGTTCAGCGAGGAGGAGATGGCGCGCCCGATGCGTGTGTCGATTCGCTCCTTCGGCTTCAAGAACGGGACGCCACGTGACATCGACCTCCTATTCGACGTCAGGTTCCTCCCCAATCCCCACTGGGTGTCGGAGCTGAGACCGCTGCGAGGCACCGACGAGCGCGTCGCCGAGTATGTGATGAGCGAAGACGCGGCCAAGGAATTCGTCGATCGCGCCGATGAGATGCTGGCGTTTCTCATCCCGCATTTCGAGGCGGAGGGCAAGTCGTACCTGTCGGTGGGCATCGGCTGCACCGGCGGGCATCATCGCTCCGTGGCGATTGCTGAGGAGCTGGGTCGCCGGCTGGCTCAGCACGGGATAACCGCCTCGGTCCGACACCGCGATATCGAGCGATGAAACCGCAGACTCAGACCGAGACGGCGCTGGCTCCTCTCCTCCTCGATCCCGAAGGACCGGTCGTGACTGCCTTGGGCGGTGGCCACGGCCAGGCCGCCGCTCTCGAGGCCATTCAGTGTTATGCCGGGGAGATATCGGCACTTGTCGCAGTTGGAGACGACGGAGGTTCGTCCGGGAGGCTCAGTGGTTTGGGCATCCCACCACCCGGTGACGTGCGCCGTTGTCTGCTGGCCCTGACTCCGGAGCCTTCCCTGTGGTCCGAGCTCTTCTCCCACCGGTTCACCGGTGGCGACGTGGCCGAGCACTCACTGGGCAACCTGATCCTGGCCGGTCTCGCCGACTTGTTCGGGGACTTCGAGTCGGCGGTTTCCACGGCAGAGCGGATGCTGGGGACCGTGGGCTCGGTGATACCGGTGGCCGATCAGCCGATCACGCTCACGGCGACGGTCGATGGGTTGGAGGTTGTCGGGCAGAAGAGGATCTCACTGACCGCCGGCGAGCTGACCGAGCTCCACATCGAACCGAGAGATGTCGTGGCCACCCAGCGCGCCCTGGCCGCTGTCGCCGCCGCCGACCAGATAGTCATCGGGCCAGGAAGCCTCTACACGTCGATCCTCTCCGCCCTCAAGGTCAACATGCTGGCCCCAGCAATCATGGGAGCGGCGGCACAGCGTGTGTTCGTCCTGAATCTGGTCACCCAGGATGCCGAGACCTTCGGCGTGAGCGGTGCAGAGCACCTCGAAGCGCTCGCCAAGCATGTCGGCGTCACCGGCCCGGGGATCGTCGTGGCCCACGACGGGCCACTCGCAATCCCCGATGGTCACGAACGCGTCGTGATCGAGACCGAGGATGCGGCTCGTCACGGCTGGCGGGTCGTCTTTGCAGATCTGGCCGATGAGGCGGCAGACTGGCCTGAGCACGACCCGCTCAAGCTGGGCAGGGTGCTGGAGACACTGGCCGTCACCGAGGACTGAACCGAATGCCTGAATACCTCACCCTCGACGACGTGGACGTCAGCGGCCTCGATGTGCTGGTGCGCTCAGACCTGAATGTTCCCATGGAGGATGGAGCCATCACCGATGACTTCAGGATCAGGGCTGCTCTGCCCACTCTGGAGCGTCTCGTCGATTCCGGCGCCCGGGTCAGGGTCTGCTCACATCTCGGCCGCCCGGAAGGCCACGATCCTGGCTTCTCGCTTCGCCCGGTGGCAGACGCGATGGCAAGCCTCACCGAGAAGGAGGTCGGTTTCGAGCGTGGTGGCCAGATCACCGTGCTCGAGAACACTCGCTTCGACCCGGGAGAGACGAAGAACGACCCGGCCATGGCTGCCCGTCTCGCCGAAGGCGTCGGCATCTTCGTCCAGGACGCCTTCGGTTCGGTGCATCGGGCGCATGTGTCCACGGTCGGGGTGGCCGAGCTTGTGAAGTCGGTCGCCGGGCCGCTACTGGTCGACGAACTCTCGGCTTTGGAGCAATTCCTGGTCGACCCGAAGGTGCCCTATGTCGTTGTCCTGGGAGGAGCCAAGGTCTCAGACAAGCTGGGCGTTATCGAGAACCTGCTCCCCAAGGTCGATGTGATGTTGATCGGAGGAGCGATGTGCTTCACCATCCTCAAGGCCAAGGGTGACGAAGTGGGCACGTCACTCGTGGAAGATGATCAGATCGAGGCGGTGAAGCGGATCCTCGATGGGCCCCATTCGGAGAGGTTGATACTCCCGATCGACGCTGTCATCGCCAACGAGTTCGCCGAGGACGCCGAGCACAAGGAGACCTATGTCAAGGAGATCCCACCGGGATGGATGGGTCTTGACGTCGGGCGGGAGACGAACCAGCTATTCGCATCCGTGATACGCACCGCGGAGACCGTGTTCTGGAACGGGCCCATGGGTGTGTTCGAATGGGAGCCCTTCAAGTCCGGAACCGAGGCGATAGCCCGGGCGGTGGCGGAAGCGACTGCATTCACCGCCGTGGGGGGCGGCGACTCGGTTGCTGCCGTGCGATCCCTGGGTCTCGAATCCGAGATATCACATGTGTCGACCGGCGGGGGAGCGGGCCTGGAACTTCTGGAGGGTCGCGAGCTTCCCGGTGTGAAAGTCCTCGAAAAGTGGGCCGGGATCTGATCATGACCGCCCGCAAGAGCCTCATCGTCGG
>JALDXP010000205.1:0-4846 GCA_032154885.1 Actinomycetota bacterium | reverse complement strand
AGGTCTTCGACGAGATCGCCGAGAGTCCCGTCGTCGTCCTCGCCAACAGGCGTCTCCAGAGAGACCGTGTCCTGGGCGATTCGCTGCAGCTCCGCGACGCGAGCTGGTTCGATGTCGAGTTCGAAGGCCAACTCGTCGAGAGTGGGTTTACGTCCCATCGTCTGAGTCATCTCCCGCTGGGCCCGGGTGAGCTTGTTGACCGAGTCGAGGACGTGTATCGGCATGCGAATCGTCCGGCCCTGATCGGCGATTGCCCTGGAGATCGCCTGCCGGATCCACCACGTGGCGTAGGTGGAGAACTTGAAGCCTCTCCGATAGTCGAACCGCTCCACGGCACGCATCAGACCGACGTTGCCCTCCTGGATGAGGTCGAGCAAGGCCATCCCACGCCCGACATAGCGTCGTGCCAGTGCCACGACCAGACGAAGGTTCGACTGAACCAGCTGCTTCTGGGCCGCGTCGCCGATGTCTATCTCATGGCCGAGAACCGCCCGGTCCTCATCGATCAGCCCCTCCTCGTCGAGCCGGGATTGCGCCCGATGTCCCGCCTCCATGTGCATCGCCAGCTCCACCTCTTGCTGGCTGGTGAGCAGGGGGTACCTCCCGATCTCATTGAGGTAGAGGCGTACCGGGTCCGAGACCGAGATCTGGCCGACCTCGACGAACTCCTCGGTGACGCCCGGCCCCTCCTCGGTGAGCTTGATTCCCTGTGAGCGGAGGGCGTCGGCGACTTCCTCGAATGCCTCGCCGGACGCCTCGGCATCCTCCAGCTCTTGCTGGACTTCTGCCATCGTGAGAAAGCCACGATGCTTGCCCCTCTTGACCAGGGCGGCGACGACCTTGCTGAGTTCTTCGTTCACATCCGGGTGGAGGATCGCTTCTCCTGCTGTAAAGCTATCAAGCGGCGGAGGTTGTCGGAATGAGCATCGGTTCCGGGCTCCATTCCAGCCAGTATCCGTTGCAGATCCTCGATCTCGACGTCCAGCCTCCGCTCCTTCACCCGCGACAGAATCTCAGGACCTGACGACAGCGGGCGCTCGTCCATCGCCAATGAGCGCAGTAACGATCGTGTCTCCTCCTCGCCCGCCTCCGAGATGTCGACGGGCTCACCCGGTACCGCCGCCGACAGATCGAGGGCGGAGAACGCCTGCCTCAGCCGCTGATCCGTGAAGTCTTCGGCGACCACACCTTCCACCGATGAGGGGTCGGCGATCAACACTCGCATGAGCTCTGACTCGATCCGGTCCAGTGGCCGCTCGACGCTTGGCTCGGCGCGGCCTCGCCTGCCCCGGTCGCCGTCTATCGCAACTTGGGCAGCCTCTAGCTCGACGCCGACCAAGCGAGCGACATAGCGGGCGTACTCACGACGAGCGATCCCGTCGTTGACCCGGCGCACCTGGGCGGCAGCCGCATGAAGGGCACGCGCCCTGCCTTCCGGTCCGGACAGATCGTGACGGCTGACCTCGTGCTCGATCCTTCGTTCCAGGAGTGGTCTCGCCCCGTTCACCGCCGAGAGCAGCTCCTCGTTCCGATCCTGCTGCACGAGATCAGCCGGGTCGAGCCCATCAGGCATCACCGCCACCCGGAGGTCGAGATCGAGGCGAAATGGCGATTCGAGCTCGTCGCCCCTGAGCGCTGCTTTGGACCCAGCCTCGTCGGAATCGAATGCGAGGACCACCTTCTCGCTGAACCGCCGCAGGAGATCGAAGTGACCGTCTCCGAGGGCGGTCCCACAGGTGGCGACAGCAGTCTTGACCCCGGCCTGATGCATGGCGATCACGTCGGTATACCCCTCGACGATCACCGCCGGGTGATCATCCGAAATCTCCCGACGAGCCCGGTCCAGCCCGAACAGGACCTGAGCCTTGTGATAGACGACCGAATCGGCCGAGTTCACGTATTTGGCGTCCGGGTTGTTTGTGGCGTTGCGATCGATCTCGTCGATCTTCCGGCCACCGAACCCGACCGCGTCACCACGGAGGTCGTGGATGGGGAACATCAGCCGGCCCCTGAAGACATCGAACAGCCCGTGCCGGCCACGACGGGAAAGACCGGCATCGATGAGCACCCGGTCATCGAGGCCGCCCGCCTTTAGCTCCTTGGTCAGTGTGTCCCAGTCGGTCGCGGCGAACCCGAGCTTCCATTCGTCGATGATCCCGACGTCGTACCCGCGCTGGCGGAGATAAGCCCGAGCCGGCCCCGCCTCCGGTGCCTTCTTCAAGCGGTCGTGATAGACGTCGATCGCCCTTTTCAGCGCCTCGACCGCCTCCCCCCTGCGCCCTCTCTGCCGGGCGTCGGCAGGGTCCCGGACCAGCGTGATCCCTGCCCGCCTGGCGAGCAACTCGAGGGCATCAGCGAAATCGACGCCCTGGGTCTCCTGCACGAAGCTGAAAACATCGCCACCCTTGCCGCACCCGAAGCAGTGGTAGAGCCCGCGGGCACGGTCTACCGACATCGAAGGGGTCTTCTCCTCGTGGAAGGGACAGACCGCCATGAAGCTCCGGCCCGACCGCTTTACCTTGGTGACCTCGGAGATCAGGTCGACGAGGTCGGTCGACTCTCGAACCCGATCGATGTCACCTCGCTCTGCCATGGCCCACCGATCATAAGGACGCCCGGGTCGTTCGTTCTATGTCGTCGTAGGCCCGCATACGGGCCCACGTACCTCAGGTAGGCAGTTTTCAGCCGAGACGCTCGGCGAGATAATCCACGAGGCGGTCCATCGAGACCCGGTCCTGTTTCATCGAGTCCCGGTCCCTGACAGTCACTGCCTGATCCTCCAATGTCTCGAAGTCCACAGTGACCGCGTACGGGGTGCCGATCTCGTCCTGGCGCCGGTAGCGCCGCCCGATCGACTGGGTCACGTCCATCTCGACCATCCACCGTTGCCGAAGCTCAGCGGCAATGCGCTCGGAGGGCTCGATCAGATCTTCCTTCTTGGACAAGGGGAGGATGGCCACCTTGTAAGGGGCCAGACGAGGATGGAGGCGAAGAACCGTCCTCGTTTCGTCCTTGACCTTCTCCTCGTCGTAGGCGTCGATGAGGAAGGCGAAGGTCGTCCTCGTGGCTCCCGCCGCCGGCTCGATCGCGTAGGGGAAGAAGCGCTCGTTCGTCTCGGGGTCGAAGTAGCGAAGGTCCTCACCAGAGTGCTCCGAGTGCTGTTTGAGATCGAAGTCGGTGCGATTTGCGATCCCCTCGAGTTCGTCCCAATCCCAGGGGAAGCGGTATTCGACGTCGACTGTCGCGGCCGAATAATGACTGCGCTCATCCTCGTCATGGGGCCGGATGCGGAGATTGGACTCGGTCATACCGAGACCGACATACCAGGCGAAGCGCCGCTCCTGCCAGTAGGCGAACCATTCGTCCACCTCCTCAGGCCTGACGAAGTACTCCATCTCCATCTGCTCGAACTCGCGGGTGCGGAACACGAACTGACCCGGAGTGATCTCGTTGCGGAATGACTTGCCCAACTGGGCGATCCCGAACGGCAGCTTGAGACGATTTGTGCGGCGGATGTTCTCGAAGTTTGTGAAGATCCCCTGAGCGGTCTCCGGCCGGAGATAGATCAGGTTCTCCTCCGAATCGACGGGGCCCATGTGCGTGCGGAACATGAGATGAAACGGCTTCGGCTCGGTGAAGGTCCCTGTCTTCCCACATGTCGGGCAGGTGTTCGGGTCGTCCAGCTTGTCGAGACGGTGCCGTGCGTTGCAGTTGCGGCACTCGACCAAGGGATCGGTGAAGACCTCTTCGTGCCCCGACGCTTGCCACACCCGACGGGCCTGGAGGATGGCCGAATCAATCCCGACCACGTCGTCCCGAAGCTGGACCATCTCCCGCCACCACTCGTCTTTGACGTTCTTCAGCAACTCCACGCCGAGCGGCCCGTAGTCATAGGCAGAGCGAATCCCGCCATAGATCTCGGACGCCTGAAAGACGAAGCCTCGCTTCTTGGCGAGATTGGAGATGGTTTCGAGGGTTGGTTGCGTCATGCGGAGGTGAAACGGTGGCCCGATCCGGGCGGTTAGTCAATCCGGGACATGTCTTCGGCGGCGCCGAAGCGACGCTCCCGGCCCTGGTAGTCGATGACGGCGTCCAACAAGGCGTGTCGGTCGAAGTCCGGCCAGAGGATGCCCGGGAAGTAGAACTCGGCGTACGCCGACTGCCAGAGGAGGAAGTTGGAGAGCCGATGCTCCCCCGACGATCGGATGATCAGGTCGACATCTGGCATTTCAGGCACGTAGAGCGAGCCGGCCAGCAGCGTCTCGTCGATCTCGTCGACTGCTAGAGCCCCCGAGGCCACGCTCGAGGCGAGAGCTCTCGTGGCGTCGACGATCTCACGACGGCTCCCGTAGTTGAAGGCGAATACCAGGTGCAGACTGGTGTTGCCCGAAGTCATCCGGGCCGCCTCGGCCATGTGGCGACGATTACGGTCCGGGATCCTGGGGTCGTCCATGTCGCCGGCGAAGAGCATCCTCACACCTTGCTCGTGGAGATCATCACGACGACGGGTGAGGAGATCCTCGTTGAACCACATCAGGAACTCGACCTCTTCGGCCGAACGCGACCAGTTCTCAGTGGAGAAGGTGAAGGCGGTCAGCCACTCGATGCCGATCTCCAGGGCTCCCTCGACCGTGTCGAACAAAGCCGCTTCACCGGCGGCGTGCCCCGCAGTTCGCGGCAGCCCACGGGCATTGGCCCACCGCCCATTCCCGTCGAGAATCAGCCCAACATGTCTCGGGATGCTGTCCGGGTCGACTCCGGAAGTATCGAGAGTCACTCCATCACCGCCAATGAGATGAGCTTGCGATCGAGGTGGTACTCGACGAAGCGGCGAGCGATGCCCATC
>JALDXP010000204.1:0-4876 GCA_032154885.1 Actinomycetota bacterium | reverse complement strand
TCGTCGGGGCGAATTGCCGTATCCGTGGGAAACATGAACACTCCGAATTTCATCTCGGGGAAGCTAGGCGATGACCCTCCACCAGAGAATCCGACGAGACATCGGGGCCACGGGCCCGATCCCATTCGAGGAGTTCATGCAGCTTGCCCTCTATGACCCCGACGGCGGGTTCTTCACTGCGGGCAAGCTCCGCTCGCAGCGGGGGGGCGACTTTCTGACCTCACCCGAGGTCAGCGCATTGTTCGGTGAGACCCTGGCCCGGTTTGTGAAACAGGAGCGGGAACGGATCGGCCAACCATTCGAGGTCGTCGAGGTAGCGGCTGGATCAGGCTCGCTGATCGGCCCACTGACAAGGGTGGCCGAGGTCGAGGCATGGGTGGTCGAGGCCTCGCCCGCGGCCCGTGAGGCGGTGGGCGTTCTCCTAGAACCCGATCGGGTTAGAGGCGACCTCCCCGACCGGATCCGGGGTGTGGTAATTGCCAATGAGCTCATCGACAACCTGCCAATGGCGCTGGCGCAAAGGGCACAAGGAGGCTGGCGAGAGCGGTGGGTCGGGGTCGACGGCGAGGGGTTGGCGATGATCGACGCTCCCGCCCGGCCCGAGGTGCTCGAATGGCTCGCCGCCTTTGCCGGCGAGGTGCCCGACGGTGGGTGGGTCGAGGTGCAGCTCGCGGCGGGAGCCTGGTTGCGGGATGTGCTCCACCGTCTCGAGGCCGGGGGGGTCCTCGTCTTCGACTACGGGGACACCGCCGAGAACCTGATCCCTCGACGCCAGGACGGCACGCTTCGGACCTATCGGGCACACCATCTCGGCCCACACCCGCTCGACGAGCCGGGAGAGACCGATATCACCGCCGATGTCAACTTCACCGCCTTGGTCGCAGTTGCCGAGGAGGCGGGTGCGGAGGTCGAGCTCCATCGTCAGGACGATTTCCTGACCGAGCTCGGGCTGGGGGACCGTCTATCCCAACTCCGTCACTCCGAATTGGAGGCGGCGAGATCGGGAGATGAGATGGAGCGGCTGCGTCTGCGCACCCTCAAGACCGAGGCCGAGACCTTGCTGCATCCCAGAGGACTCGGGGATTTCCGGGTGCTGGTCGCACGCAAGTAAGAAGGGAGCCCTTTCAGGCTCCCTTCTGTGTCGTGCTAGGCCCATATATGGGCCTACGTACCTCAGGTACGCATCAAGGCGTGTTGTCAACCTCGACCAGGGTGTAGCCGAGGAGGGTGTCGCTGGTATGGGAGACGGCGCCGAGGTAATCGCCTGGCGTTAGACCCGACCAGCTGATGTCGACAGACCCCACCGTTCCCTGTGTCGCAGACGGTGGCGCCGCATCGATCACCAGTGATCCGCCGCCGGGCGCGGCCGGCACCTGCCAGGTGTGGACGTTGTAGCCCACGGTGGCACCGGTGGTCTGCCAGCCGTGCACATACAGGGTGTACGTGCCATTGGCCGGCGCCTCCAACTGGATTATCTCATCGGTACCCCCGGCCCCAGAGCTAGCCACTTCTTCACCTGCCGAGTCGTACAAGTACAGGTCGATGTCGATGGCTGGGTTGGGTGGAGTCAGGTCGGCGGTGTCGAGCGCGATTCGCAGGAATGCGGCGTCGGTCACCGTGATCGGGTGCGCTGTCGCCCCGTTCCCAACGTCTGTCGGGTCAAAGGTTTGGTTCGGGTCCTGTGTGACAGAGCCCGGGATCGGCACATCGGCCGCGAGGCCGTGGGCGCCGGCCGTGTAGGCGCCCGTGTACCCGAAGGCGACCGGGATACTTGCGGTGCCGGCTGCTCCCGTTCCGCTTACCGAGTCGGCGAATTCGATCGCCGCGGCGTTCACCGCGATCGGAGATCTCACCCTGTTGCGGCCATCCACCCAGGAGAGCGAGCCGAAGCGCCACTCGCCGATCGGGGCGTTGACATTGGTGAATGCCACCTCGAATGTTGCGAAGTCCCCGGGTGCCAACGTGATCCGATTCGGTGTGACCGTGACGTCATAGCCCCGTGGCTCGTCGACACGGGCCCGATACGTAGTTGTCTCGTCCGAGACATTGGTCACGGTTCGGGTGATGGTCTTCGCCCCCGGCACCTCGCTCACCGCGATCGATGGGTAATTGAGGTTGGTCGCGATCGTCTGGAATCCGGCGTCCGCCAAGACTTCACAGGAGACGCCGACCAACAGGGGCACTGCGAACGCCGACGGCGTGTCACAGAGGAAGGCCACGTAATCGACGGCACCGGCGTCGTAGACCAGACCCGGGTTGAACACGGATCCGTCGGCCGAGGCTCGGCCGGAGGGATCGACGTGACCAGCTCCAAAGTCGAACGGGTCGGCTCTCGTCTCCCCGTCCTGCTTCCTGACATCCTGTCGGGCCGTAGTCATCAGCGCCGATTTGGCCATTGCCGGCGACCAGTCAGGGTGCGCCTGCTTCAGCAGGGCCAGCAGCCCGGCCACATGCGGGCTCGACATAGACGTGCCCGAGATCGACTGGAACAACTCGCCCTGCGCTCCAAGAGTCGGGGTCAGTGAGTTCCCGGCCAGGATCTGCACTCCTGGCGCCGTCACGTCCGGCTTGATGACGTCGTCAGACGCCGGGTTGCCCACGGGGCCTCTCGACGAGAAGGCGGCCATCGTGCTCCCCCGCTGACGCTCTTCTTCACCATCGGTGATCTCGACCGTGGCGTCGGCGCCGTTGTCGGCGATGTACTGCTTGAGGGCGAGGCCGTCGGAGTTCGTGATGTTGACCGACGGAATCACGTGGTTGTCGGTGAGCAAGTCCTGGACGTCGTCCACGTTGTAGAGGACCATGCCCGCCCCGCCGGCGTCAGCCACGGCCGAGCTCTTCTCGACTCGGGCCGGCCCGCCGCGGAGACAAAGGACGACCGCGCCACTGATGTCACCGGTGAAATCGACTGCCGGGTCGCACAGCTCATTGCCGTGGTTGGCTGCGTCCACGAAGGGAAGTTGATCCCCGGTGCCCGGCGTGATCGAGGCGCCCTCGAAGCGGCCGATGTCTCGCTTGAACCAGCGTGTCCAGCGGCTTCGCGAGCCTTCACCTGTGATGACGTCGGCGATGTAGGTCTTCTTCTGCGTGCTGGCCCCGACCGTGGTGACCCACGGGATCGAGGCCGGGCTACCCACAGTCCCCGCGCCGGGCCCTTCGTTGCCGGCCGAGTTCGCCACGAAGACCCCTGCATCCGCGGCGAAGAGGAAGGCGATGTCATCGGGGCCGGTGAGACCCGGTGTCGGGCTGCCAATCGAGTAGTTGATCACGTCGACCCCGTCGGCCACAGCTTGATCAATGGCCGAAGCGAGGTCGCCCCCAAAGCAGCCCTGGTTACCACACGCGCTATAGGCGACGACATGGGCGTCGTGGGCGATGCCGGACACCTCGCCGAAGTCCCGGCCGAAGATCGACGCTTCGACATCGGGGTTGCCCGCTGCGGTGCTGGCGGTATGGCTGCCATGCCCGTCGTAGTCGCGAGCGGTGGCGTATGTCTCGGAGCCAATGAACGTCTCATACAACAACCGCATGTCGCGTGCGCCGATCAACTTGTTGTTACAGGTGAACGGGGCGTCGTCGGGGTTGTATCCGGTGTCACCGAAGTCACATCCGGTGCTGATGACCTCGACCGCAGGGTCAGGGTCGAGGTCGATGGTGTCGAAGGTGATCGGCGACGCGCCAAGATCGGAGCGGGCGGCAAAGGAGGGGTGCTCTGGCCAGATCCCGCTATCGATGACACCGACAACGACCCCGGCGCCGGTGAATCCGCTGTCCCAGGCGCCGCCCCGATCATCGAGGCCAAGGAAATCAGGCGACTCGGACGTGTGGAGCTGGTGCAATTCGTCACGCTGCACGGTCAGCACGCCCTTCTGGGCGGCGAGGCTCTCGGCCTCGGCTGGCGTGAGAGCGGCGCTGAAGCCGTTGGCCGCATAGTCGAAGCTGGCGACGAGGGCGCTCCGGTCGATTCCGGCGCCGTCGAGGGCGGCGACCTTCTCGGCTTCGAGATCGGCAGCGTATTCCTCCACGACCGCACTCTCCGGGTCGGGCGGGTCCTCGCCTTCGGGAGCTATTTCCTCGTTTCCAAGGACCGGAGCAGCCTCCATGATCACCACATAGGGTGCCTCGGAGTTGTCGGTCTGGGCGGTGATGTCTACAGGGCCCGCTCCAGCCGGGATGGCGGTGGCAAGAGCCGTGGCCAAGGCAGCCAGGGCAATCAGCAGCTTGCGTCTCACGCAGGGTCTCCTCCAGGTTGTCCAATTTGCACCGTCATGGACGATGCGCCCTCCTTGAATTGGATAGCCCCGAGTACCAGTCCGACGAGGACCATACACGACTCTCTGGAAATGCGACAAGGAGGCGGGGGAACCGGCACAGCCCTGCCGGCGTCCTATCTTTGATGACGAGAACCATGCGATTCAGGGTTGGTCTCGCCGTGCTCGCCACGGTGTTGGCGGCATGTGCCGCCGGCAGCGATTTGCCAACGGCCGACGAGACCACAACACCGGCAACGGCGGCACCGACAACACAGGACGACACCACCACGATGCCCACCAGTAATCAGGAGCAGCAACTTCCGACCGTCGCTCCGGCCCGAGCCGATCTCGCTCGGCGCCTTGGGGTCGAGCCCGACGACTTGGTAGTCATATCGGCCGAAGAGGTCACATGGCCCGACGGCAGCTTGGGTTGCCCGGAGCCGGGGTTGTCATACACTCAAGCGCTTGTCGACGGCTCCAAAGTCGTGCTCGGTCACGACGACCGGGTCTACGTGTATCACGCCGGCGACGACGGCCAGCCGTTCCTCTGCCCGTCGGACGACAAGGACGGCGGCCACGAGTTCGTGCCTCCTCCCGGATTCAACGAGTGAGCAGTGGTGGGG
>JALDXP010000203.1:0-4909 GCA_032154885.1 Actinomycetota bacterium | reverse complement strand
TGCGGACAGGGGAGCCGGTTCGCCGAAGGCCTGGTCGGCATCCCAGCGATGCAACCCGGTCTCGATGACCATCCTCTTCTCCCACAGCCCCAGCGTCGACTCGGGCCAGAATCCCCAGACCAGGGCAGCCGGGTCCGACTCTTCCAGGGCTGAGAGCATGTCCTCGAGATTGCCTTCGTACCAATCGAGGATGTCGCCGCCCTGGGGTGGCCTCGGGGCAGACGGGCGCTCGGTGGGAAACTCCCGGCAAATGAGCGTGGTGCGAGCGTGGTTGCCACCAAGGTGTGACACGAGGTCGCTGATCAGCCAGCCGGGATATTGAGGTACCGGACGCTCCCGATCCAACCGGCCCAATTCGAGGACCCGCTCGCCGTCGGAGCGGATTGCCGCCAGGTTCTCAGCCGAGAGCACGGGCCATGGCCTCCCCCATGTCGCTCGGTGTCTCGGCCATGACGATGCCGGCTCCCGTCATCGCCTCGATCTTGGCAGCGGCGGTGCCCTTCCCTCCCGACACGATGGCGCCGGCGTGCCCCATTCTCTTTCCGGGTGGGGCGGTAGTCCCTGCGATGAACCCGGCCACCGGCTTGGTCATGGAGCCGGCGACGAACTCGGCAGCATCCTCCTCGGCTGTGCCGCCGATCTCCCCGATCATGATCACACCTTCGGTCTCGGGATCCTCCTCGAACATGGCGAGCATGTCGACGAAATTGGTCCCGTTGACCGGGTCGCCGCCAATTCCGACTGCGGTCGTCTGGCCGAGTCCGTTCAATGTCAACTGGTACACCGCCTCGTAGGTCAGGGTCCCCGATCGAGAGATCACACCCACCCGACCCCGCTCGTGGATGTAGCCGGGCATGATGCCGATCTTGCACTCGCCCGGGGTGATGACACCGGGACAGTTGGGACCGATGAGACGGGTCGCCTTGTCTGCGATGTAGCGCTTGGCCTCGATCATGTCCGCGACCGGGACACCTTCAGTGATGGCCACGACCAGATCGAGACCGGCAGCGGCGGCTTCCATGATGGCGTCGGCGGCGAATGGCGGTGGCACGTAGACCACCGACGCGTTGGCCCCGGTGGCGGCTACCGCTTCCTCGACGGTGGCGAACACCGGCAGGTCGACCGAGTAGGTGTCATCTCGCCCCGGCACACCCGATGGGTCGGTCTCGCCCTCGAAGTGGGCGACACTCCCCTTCCGCGATGGGTGGACTGCACCCACCATCTGGGTCCCGTAAGCGATGGCCTTCTCCGTGTGGAATTGACCGGTCTTGCCCAATCCCTGGATCAGGACTCTGGTGTCCTTGCCGACGAGGATGCTCATCGAGCCAATTCCACGATCTTCTCGGCACCGTCCTTGAGGCTGTCGGCGGCAACCAGGTCGAGCCCGGATTCATTCAAGATCCGCTTCCCCTCCTCGACGTTCGTCCCCTCCAGCCTGACTACGAGGGGCACCTCGAGCCCGACGTTCTTGACAGCGGCGACGATGCCGTCGGCGATGACATCGCAGCGCATGATGCCACCGAAGATGTTGACGAAAATCCCCCTGACCGAGGGGTCCTTGGTGATGATCTGGAACGCGGTCGTGACCTGTTCCTCATCGGCACCGCCTCCGACGTCGAGGAAGTTCGCAGGCTCACCCCCTACGTGCTTGATCGTGTCCATGGTCGCCATTGCCAGGCCTGCACCGTTGACCAGACAGCCGATGGTCCCGTCGAGCTTGATGTAACTGAGCCCGGCCTGTTTCGCCGCAAGCTCGGCCGGGTCTTCCTCGGTCTCGTCGCGCATGGCGGCGATGTCAGGGTGACGGAAGAGTGAGTTGTCGTCGAACCCCATCTTCCCGTCGAGCGCCATCACCTGGCCTCCTCCGGTGATCACGAGCGGGTTGATCTCGATCAGATCGGTGTCGAGCTCGGTGGCCGCACGGTCGAGGGCTTTGACGAATTTGACGAAGCCTGATGCCGTCTCACCTTCGATTCCGAGCCCATGAGCGAGGGCATTGGCCTGAAAGTCGGCGAGGTCGATGGCCGGGTCGATCTCTTCCCTCAGGATCTTGTCCGGCGTCTCTTCGGCGACCTTCTCGATCTCCATTCCGCCCTCGGTCGAGGCCATGACGATGTTCCGGCTCACCGACCTGTCGAGGAGGATGGCGAGATAGAGCTCGCGGGCGATGTCTATCCCCTGCTCCAGATACAGCCGGCTGACCACCTTTCCCTCAGGCCCGGTCTGAACTGTCACGAGAGTCGAGCCGAGCATCTTTTCTGCCAACTCCCGCACTTTCTCCTCGGCAGCCTCAGGCCCACCTTCCACGCCTTGGGTGATGACGTTCACTCCGCGCAGATCAGGGTGCTCTTTGAAGGTCCCTTTGCCCCTGCCCCCAGCATGGATCTGAGACTTGAGGACGATCACGGGGTTCCCCGACTCCTCGATCAGCGGCCGCACCGCGGCGACCGCCTCGTCGACCGTTGTCGCCATCCGGCCCAAGGGGACGGGAATCCCCCGCGCAGCCATGACCTCCTTCGCCTGATACTCGTGGATCTTCAAGAAACTCTCCTAGACCTTGGAAGGGACATTGGACTCTGCCCACGACGTGATCACGTCGAGAGAGGTCCCGGGGGTGAAGATGGTGGCCAGACCTGCATCGAGCAATGCCTGGAAGTCCGCCTCGGGGATCACGCCACCACCGAACACGACGATATCCGTGGCGCTGCGGGCAGCGAGCTCCTCGACCACCTGGGGGAACAGCGTCTTGTGGGCCCCGGACAGCGAGGAGAGACCCACCGCATCGACGTCTTCCTGCACCGCCGCTTCGGCAATCTGGGCCGGCGTCTGGTGAAGACCGGAGTAGATGACTTCGAACCCTGCATCGCGTAGCGCCCGAGCGATCACCTTCGCTCCGCGATCATGACCATCGAGGCCGGGTTTGGCGATGAGGATGCGTCGGGGCATTCCGGCACGGAAGCGTAGTTGGGATCAGCTTTCTTCAATCCGGTGCCAGGATGCCCAATCCTCGAGGTGGGCCAGCTTGAACTCGGCGCAGGCGGGCCCCTGGAAATTGGGCTCCTCCACGCACGCGGCCTCGTACTCCTCCGGGAACAAGAGCTTGGCGAACCACCGATAGGACGCCGTCATCATCTCGTCCTCGAGATAGGGTCCGGCGACGAACAGGATGCGCCCGTCGTCGATCCCGAACTGCTGTGAGACCACGGCGGGCGCCTTGCCAACGGCCGCGTTCAGGACGTTTCCGTAGGCAACGTCACATCGGATCGTAGAAGGTGGAAGGGACGCACAACCGAGTAGCTCAGTCGTCGCCTCCAGCATCGCCTGATACTCGACCTCGGCGCGGGAGCGCTCCTCGGAGGGACCTGTTCGCAACCGATCCGGCGCCCTGAGGGCATCGGCGGCATCGAAGTCGCCTCCGTACCAGGCCTCCAGATGGGTCTCGATGAGCCGGCGCTCAGACAGGTTTGTGAGCTCCATCCCACCACCCTGCCCAATCGCCAAAGTCGCGAAGGCGAGGACCCCGACGATTGCTGCCGACACCCGGTGACGCATCCCGGTGGATCGGCCGGGCCTGGTGCCCGGGGCTGTCAGCCCGTCGGGCTCGACGAGGACAGGGCTCACAGCCACCGAGCCTAGATCGGCCGGGCTCACCAGTACCGAGACCGACCTACTCTTGGCTTCATGAGCGCTTCCAACCTGCACGGGCTGGCCGCAGCCGGTGTCTCCATCTGGTCCGACCAGATCTCCAAAGCGATGCTCGATTCCGGAGAACTCGCCCGGAGGATCGACGAGGACGCAGTCACGGGGGTCACCTCGAATCCGACCATCTTCGCCGGTGCCATCGTCGGCTCCTCCGACTACGACGATCTGCTCCGAGAGCTCAACACCGCCAACGTCTCCACCGAGGAGATCGCCAAGACCCTGATGGCGACCGACCTGAAGCGAGCCTGCGATGAGCTGGCCGGTGTCTTCGAGCGCACCAACGGGACCGATGGTTTCGTGTCGGTAGAGGTGGCGCCGACGCTGGCCGGCGAGACCGAGGCGAGCGTGGCCGAGGCCAGGGATTGGGTCAAGCAGGTCGACCGACCCAACCTGCTGGTCAAGATCCCGGCGACCCGGGAAGGCATTCCCGCAATCCGCCAGCTTCTCGCCGAGGGGATCTCGGTCAACATCACGCTGATCTTCTCGTTGGAGCGGTATGGCGAGGTCATGGAGGCCTACCTCTCGGGGTTGGAGGAGTTCGGCGCTTCAGGCGGGGATGTGAGCAAGGTGGCTTCGGTTGCCTCTTTTTTCGTCTCTCGTGTCGATACCGAGACCGACAAGCGGTTGGAAGATATCGGCACGCCGGAGGCCCTCGACTTGAGAGGGATCACCGCGAATGCCAATGCCCGCGTCGCCTACGGCCGCTTCCTCGAGGTGTTCGGCTCGGACCGGTACCGGGCTCTGTCGGAAGAAGGGGCGCGGGTGCAGAAGCCGCTCTGGGCCTCCACGTCGACCAAGAACCCCGACTACCCCGACCTCTTGTACGTGGAGAGCCTGGTGGCTGCGGACACCGTGAACACCATGCCCTTGGAGACGATTGATGCCTATCAGGACCATGGCAACCCGTCACCGGAACCATTCACGACAGCGGACATCGAGCAGGCAAGAGCCGATCTCGATCGTCTGAAGGATGTCGGCGTTGACTACGACGACGTCGTCAAGGTCCTCGAGGACGAAGGTGTCGACAAGTTCACGAAGAGCTGGCTCGAGCTACTCGAGGACATCGAGAAGGCATAGCGCCTCTCGGAGGAAATTTCTCGGAATCTCTTCACGAACCTCTTGTTTCTGTCACTGGTCGAACGTATGTTCGGAGGTATGGATCTTGAGATTCTCACCCAGGATCAGAAGGAGCGGATCCTCGTCGATA
>JALDXP010000202.1:0-4929 GCA_032154885.1 Actinomycetota bacterium | reverse complement strand
CCTCGAAGACCTAGGAGCTCCTCTTCCTTACGTCCACCGCTTGCCATCGCCCACGTTGTAGACGATGTCGATCTTGAGGAATGTGCCGAAGGGGTAATTGGGGAGGTCGAGAAGGCCGGAGACCCGGCTGCTCGACTCGATCAGACATGAGGTGTGGCCCGATGGCAAATAGAGGGACGTGTTTACAGGAGCGGATACCGTGCCGACCGGAAGGTCACCCGCTGCATTGATTCGCGGATCCCGTTTGCACCAGGGCATGACCCTCTTACCGGCATTGGTGTGGTCGTCGTAGCTGAGGGTGCGATGTTGATCGCTTCCTCCGGGGACGTTGGGTGGGCTGTCGAACTCCCAGGTGATCACCTCGAGGAACTGAGCCACTGAGGTCCCACCGACCGGCTCGGTGACGAAGTCGACGAACAACTCGTCGCCTTCGGTGCCCGCCTCGAAATTGAACAAGAGACCGTCGGTGGGGCCTTTGCACCCGCCATTGGTGTCGAATCCGCGGGTGATGTCGAGTGTCGCGTCCTCACCACTTTGCGTTTCGTCCTCGCCGCAGTCGATCTCGCCGTCGAATGACTCCACCAGCTCGAAGAGTGTGTCGTCGGTGTTCAGGGCGACGCCCTTTGGCCCGGCGGGGGAGCCGTTGGATCCACCTTCCAGTGAGACGACGCCCTTGGAGGACTGGACCGAGCTGCTTGGCTTGATGACGATGGTGTCGAAGCCCCCGGATATCGGAAAAGCCTGCCAGTGCCCTGTGCCCGGGTTGTCGTCTGGATCAAGCCAAAGGATCACTCGCTCGTTGTCACTGCCACCCGAGTCCGGCCCGCAGTCGGAGGCACCGCTGCAAGGCACGACGATGTCACCGCCCACCTTGACGCCGGAACGGAAAAGCTGGAGAGTTGCACTGCCGTTGAATTTGAAACCGAGATCGATCTCGGCGTAGCCCACTTCCTGGCCGTCCAGTGTTCCGGTGAGTCTGAGAGTCAGGGCCTGACCGAGATCCTTGTTGATCCGGGCACAGGGCTCACCGGTCCCCTCACCGTTCTGGCCGACGCCAATTCGATGATCCTTCAGACCGGGGAACGGATTCTTGTTGGCTTGGGACGCCGAAGCGGCGAAGCCGACGAGTGAGGCACCCGTCGAGATCAGCTTGCAATTCGGGGCCGTCAGGGTCTGGATCTGATTGGATCCGGGGGCGGTGGGGTCGAAGATGACTCGGTCGCCGTCGGAATCGAGATGGAGACGCACCGTGCCGAGCTCGGCAGTGACAGGACCATCTCCAAAGGCGGGAACCATCAGCAGCGAAACCGCCGCCACAACTCCTGCCGCACCAGCCAGCCACCAACGTCGACGCCTTTTCATCATGCCTCCCATTTGCCCATGCGTGCATCATGGCGAACTGGCGTGCGACGACCATGCCCCAGACCCTCCGCCCGTTGGCAGGACCTTACCCGACGCCGTGGATGTTGTGTGCAGCTTCTCGGACGTGGCGCGATCATGAGTGTCATGCCAGGAGACGAGAGCCCCGCCGAGATTGCCGACCTCTATAACCTCCCATTGGACGAGTTCACGACCGCTAGAGATGCGCTATCGCAACGACTCAAAGCCAACGGTGACGCCGAAGAGGCAACGCGGGTGGCCAAGCTGCGTAAGCCGTCGGTGGCGGCCTGGGCCCTGAATAGGGCGTCGCGAAACAACCCCGAACTCGTGGGCCGGCTGATCGACAGCCACAAGATGCTTCGAAAGGCAGGGTCGAGAAAGGCGGTCGAGGAGGCATCGGTCACACGCCGCCAATCCGTCGCGGCTCTGACCGATGCCGCGATTTCCGAGCTGGAAAAAGGATCTCTTCAGACCCGTGACCGGATCAATCGAACCCTCCTTGCGGTGGCCACCGATCCCCAAGGTGAGGCCGACCTCGCCGCTGGAACACTGGTTCGAGAGCTGGAGCCGTCCGGAGGCGGTTGGGGTGAGATGGAGCTGCCACCCGTGCCGGAGCCAGGCCCTGCCGAGCAAGATGCTCGGGCCGCCGATGAAGCCCGAGAACGCGCCCGGGCGCTCGAGCTCGAAGCCAGCGACGCCGAAGCCCAGGTCGAAACCGCCAAGCAGGCTCTCGCCGAGGCGAGAAGTCGAGCCAAACGGGCCCGGTCGGCCGCGGACAAGGCAGCCGAGGAGGCTCGTCGGGCCGAGAAGAAGACCTCGGGCTGACACCTGGGGGTCTTCCCCGGTTGACATTTCGGCCGGCGGTCGATACTCAGATCCGGGTGGGACGCGTCGGCAACGAGAAGGATTTCGAGCTTGCGCTCGAGGTGGTGACCGAGGGCCGCAAAGGGCTCCGCCGAGTCGGCGGCGAGTTCTCGTTGGAAGTGGCCGACCCCGGTGTGGCCGAGGAGGCAGAATCGGTGCGTTCCAGATCGCGTCGTTGGGTGCATGGCTCAGGTGTCCAGGGTTTGGGGATCGGCGACAAACTCACCCACGGCGAGCCAACGGGTGAGCTGGCCCTGCGGGTCTATGTCGAGAAGAAGAAGGCAAAGTCGAAAGTCGCCAACCCGGTGCCCAAAGTCGTGGTCGTACCAGGTGTCGGGGAGCGGATCACCGATGTGATCGAATTGGGGCGGGTCGTACCCGAGTTGTTCACCGAGCGGGTCCGGCCGGCGATGCCGGGATCCGGTCTTGGCCACACCGCGGTCACGGTGGGCACCTTTGGTTGCTTGGTGCGCAGGAAAGGGGACTCGACCGGCCTCTACGTATTGAGCAACGCCCACGTCCTCGCCAACGAAGGCATGGCGTCGCGCGGCGACGGGATCGTCCAGCCTGGCTCGCTCGACGGGGGCACGTCCGATGGGGACTCGTTCGCCCGCCTCACCGACTTCGTGCCATTCGAGTTCACCGATACGAGCTTTCCGAATCTCGTCGATGCCGCCATTGCCAAAGTCCGCCGGCGCACCTGGGTCGGCCCGAAGCTGCGCATCCTCGACATCGCTCCGGCCGGTGTGAGCAAGACGGTGCGCAGGGGCATGCACATAAAGAAAGTGGGCCGGACCACTGATTACACCACCGGCGTCATCACCGACGTTCACCTCCGCCTTGCCCTCAAATACCACCGGCCGTCGGGCTCAGGCCGAGCAAGGGTTGGTTTCAGAGACCAGGTCCTGTGCACCCGCTACAGCGCCGGTGGTGATAGTGGCTCGGTGATCTTGAACAACAACGACAAGATCGTCGGTCTCCACTTTGCGGGCGCCGCCTCGGGGAGCGTCTTCAACCGGATCACCCATGTTCTCGAATTGCTCGACATCGAGGTGGTGTGATGGCCAGCCGCAATCACGTCCAGCGCGCCATCGAGTTATACGAAGAAGAGCTTGCCCGATACCCGAACGTGACCGGCATAGGAGTCGTCCCGGTTACCGATAGCACTGATGGCCCGGCCGACCTCGCCGTCGCGGTCTATGTCACGAGGAAGGTGCCCCGCGACGAGTTGAAGGCCGGTGATCGCATACCGCGCACGCTCGAGATCCCGAGCCGGGATGGGGCACAGGACGTTCCGACGAGGGTCATCGCGACAGGGGAGTTCGCGCTCGAGGATCAGTTCGACATCGAGCCTGCATAGGCATCGAGGAAGGAGGGCTGTCATGCCCGACGGTAACGAGGTCGTTGACAAGGACACACCGGTATCCAGCTTCGACGCAGGGGAGGAGTCGATTTCCGACGAGATTTCGACCGGCGAGGACGATCAGGTCGAGAAGACACCGCGGAGCGGGTTCGAGAAGGTCGAGGGCTATAAGGCACCGACAGCCCCAAGCCACAGCGAGTTCTCACCGGAAGCTGTTGGCGAGGTCTTGTCTGTCCCTGACGAGACCACACAGTTGCCCGACATCGGCGCGGCATCGTTCGGCCCGCCCGACGCCCAAGCCGAGACGGTCCACGGCGCCGATGATCGGTTTCAGATCACCAACACTGCCGCGTACCCGTGGCGTGCCCATGCTTCTCTGCGCATCACAGCTGCGGACAACTCGGTGTGGATCGGAACCGGATGGTTCGTGGGGCCAAGGCTGTTGGTGACCGCCGGTCACGTCGTCTATATCAAGAACAGCGGTGTCGCCGGTCGTGATGGTTGGGTGCAGAAGATCGTCGTCATGCCCGGCCGGAATGGCGGGACGCTTCCGTTCGGTTCGGCGACCACATCCAACTTCTGGAGCGTGGTCGGCTGGGCCACCGACGGAGATGGCGAGTACGACTACGGCGCAATCGTCCTGGGCGAGTCGCTTGGTGACAGGACTGGCTGGCTCGGGTTTGGCAACTGGCCAAGTCTCGACGGGGTCCACGCCAACATCTCGGGGTATCCAGGTGACAAGCCGGCGGGCACCCAGTGGTACGCCGCCCGGACGATCGACTCCGCGAGCACCCGCAAGGTGTTCTACGACATCGACACCGCCGGCGGCCAGAGCGGATCCGCCGTCTACCGGTTCGCCAACGGGTCCAGATACGGGATCGCCATCCATGCCTATGGGGGCGCCACGGTGAATTCCGGGACCCGGATCAGCCAACCGGTCTTCAACAACATCAAAGCCTGGAAGGACGCGTCTCAGGCGTGAACGATGGCGGCACCCGGATCGACGGACGCTCCCATCTCGCCGACGACAGCCCGGTGATCGAGGCCCGTGTGTTCTTCGGCACGGCTCCGGTGCCGATGCCCGACATCGCCACTCTCACCGATGAGGACGGCCGGTTCTCGCTGTCCGCGCCGGCCCCAGGCATTTACGAGATCGTCTGCCACGCAGATGGCCTGGACCCGGCCACGACTCACATCGAAGTGGACGGAACGTCTGACGAAATAGCGGTAGACATCGAGATGCGTTGAACGCCGTCCGAAACCCAACGTTGTGTCTCAGGCCAACCGTTCGGCCAGCCGGGTGGCGCCACGATGGGCGATGG
>JALDXP010000201.1:0-4974 GCA_032154885.1 Actinomycetota bacterium | reverse complement strand
ACCGCCGGAGCCTTGAGGGAGATGATCATCCCCGGCTCGTTGGCGGTCGCTCTCCCACTGCTCGTCGGCTTGATCGACGTAGAGGCGCTCGGCGGGTTACTGGCCGGAGCCCTCGTCACCGGGTTCCTCCTCGCCATCTTCATGGCCAATGCCGGTGGCGCCTGGGACAACGCCAAGAAGTTCATCGAATCCGGCGCATTCGGCGGGAAGGGCTCGGAGAGCCATACGGCGTCGGTTGTCGGCGACACCGTCGGGGACCCGTTCAAGGACACCGCGGGCCCAGCGATGAACATCGTCATCAAGGTGATGACGATCGTGTCCCTGGTCTTCGCCTCGGCGTTCATTGGATGAGCGGAGCACACCCACACGGTTTTGGGTTCTGAGCCATGGGTACTGAGATGGGTGCCGGTGCCTACCCACGACCCCGCCCCCAAAACCCCCAACGCATGACCGAGATCACCCTCATCCGACACGCCGAGTCGCAGGCCAACCTGGACGGCATCTGGAACGGGCAGATCGACGGGCCGTTGAGCGCCGCCGGGGAGTCGAGTCTTGACGCCATCGGCAAACGGCTTCACGATCGAAAGTTCGATGTCGTCGTCTGCTCCCCGCTCCAGAGGGCCAAGGACACCGCCGCGGCCTTCACGTCGGACTTCGAAATCTGGGACCGCCTCGCCGAGCTCGACATCGGGCGTTGGGAGGGAAAGTCCCGGAAGGAGATCTTCTCGGAAGACGGTGACTATCTACGGGAGGCGATACGAGATCGCAATCTTCCGATGGGGTTCACCGGGGAAAGCCTCGACGAACTCCATCGTCGGGCCATCGGCGCCATCGACGCGCTGGCGGCAGACCTGGGGGAAGAAGGCCATGCGGCGGTGGTGACGCACGGCGGGTTCATCCAGGAAGTGCTTCATCGTTATCTCGCCGGTCGGGGCCAACGGGTGCACGGCTTCGCCGGCAACACCTCGCTCACCAGGCTGATCTGGTCCTTCGACCGGCTGCGTCTCGCCGGCTTCAACGACCTTGCCCATTTCGGGCCCCGACCAACAGCAGTGAGCGAGCACTTGGAGAAGGGCGATCCCGTGCTGGCTCTGGTCCGGCACGGCCAGACCCGGGCCAACACGGAAGGGCGCTGGCAGGGCCAGGGAGATTGGGGACTAGACGAGCTGGGACACCGGCAGGCGAAGGCGCTGCGTGACTGGTACGGCACCGCCGCCACCGTCTATGCCTCGCCGTTGGGCCGCGCTCTCTCTACGGCCGAGTATCTGGCTTCTGACGGCATCACCACACTCGACGGTCTGAAGGAGCTCGACATGGGGAGATGGGAGGGGCTCACCTCGGACGAGATCTATGAGACCTGGCCCGACTTGATGGGCACGATCTATCGAGACGGGGTCGACCTCAAGCGGGGCGAGAACGGTGAGAGCTGGGGCGAGCTGACCGGGCGGATCCGGGCCACGGTGCATGGCCTGGAGCCCGTGTTCGATGAGCCGACGGTGGTGGTGGCTCATGGAGGCGCCATCCGCGCCTATGTCTCCTCGCTCACAGTGACCACCGACTCCCACTCCGAGTCGCTCTACACGCCGGCCAACACCGCGGTAACTCACGTCGCCCTGACCGACGCCGGCCCGCTTCTCCTCGACTATGGAGTTTCGGCTCATCTCGAGAGCCTCTCCTAGCCTCCCCGCGATGTCCGAGTACGACTCACGCCGCTATGCGCTGGTCAATCGATGGGATCCAGCCCATCTGCGCCGGATCGACCGGCTGCTTCCCCTCAGACCTGGGGAGCGGGTCCTGGAGGTGGGATGCGGGCAGGGCCATCTGACCATTCGCCTCGCCGAGCGCGGGATAGACGTGACCGGCATCGATGCAAACCCCAATGCACCTGAGGTGTCCGGCTCCGACCGGGTGCTGCACATGATGGCTGAGGACCTCGCATTCGAGGATGCCGAGTTCGACGCGGTGGTGTCGGTCCACGCCATCGAGCACATCCCGCCCCTCGACCATGCCGCATCAGAGATGTCGAGGGTTCTCAAGCCCGGTGGCCGCGCCCTCCACATCTATCCGGCCGAGCCGATCCAGGGCCTCTACGCCATGCCCACCTCGGTGATCCTCTACGGCACCCCGTTCAAGGCGCGGCAGGTCCATTGCCATTGGCTGTCGCCATCCAAGGTGCGTCGTCTCATGGAGCCCCACGGGATGACCGAGACCCACCACGAGTTCAACCTCTTCAAGTCACCTCAGTTCATATCTCGCTTCTCCAAGGACGGACAGGCTTAGGGTCGTGTTCACCTGTCAAACCTGCGGCCGGGAGTTCGAGCTCAGTCGGGCGGTTCTCGACCGGTACCCGGGCTGGGTGCCACGCCAATGCATGGACTGCCGGGATGGCCGCGGCCGAGCTGTCGTCTCCTCGTCCGAGACCGCCCCGAAGACAATGACAACGGCAAGCCGAACCAAGTCGCGGGATCTGACCGTCGACGAAGTGCTCAGCTCTTTCACCGACGGTCCCGACACCGGGATCTTCACCGACGGCGCCTCGGAGGGAAACCCGGGGCCGGGAGGCTGGGGAGCTGTGTACGTGGTGGACGGTGAGGTGGTCGATGAAGCGAAGGGCGCCGACCCGCACACCACCAACAACAAGATGGAGCTCACGGCGCTCATCGCCGGGCTCGGCATGGCACCCGCCGATGGCCCCGTCGATATCTACACCGATTCCCAGCTCATCGTGAACATCGTCAACAAGTGGGCCGACGGTTGGGAGGCGAGAGGTTGGACCAAGAAGTCGTCCGGGCCAATCGCAAATCTCGAGCTGGTCAAGGAGGCGCACGCCCTCCACAGGCAAAAACCACTGGCCCGAATCCAGTGGATCAAGGCCCACAGTGGCTATCGCTGGAACGAGTACGCCGACGCCCTGGCCACGTCGTATCGGCGCCAGGTGCACTGATGTCCCTGGTCACCGCGGAGTACATGCGGGACTGGGCCAAGTACACGCACGGCTCTCCCCTCTACGCGGAGCTGGCCGAGGTGGTGGCTGAAGACCCGCAGTTGTTGCGGGTGATGAACCGGATCGGGCACCTGCCGCCGCCCAATCTGATGTTCGGCGCCGTCCAGTCCCTGCTCATGGATGGCGAGGACAACGACCTCGCCACGCACTATCGCTCGATCGTGGACGATCCGGCGCCAGCCAACGGGATAGGTCCGAAATTCCGGAGCTTCGTCCTCGATCACGAGGAGGAGATAGTGGAGATGGGCAACACCCGGTACACGCAGACCAACGAGTGCCGTCGCTGTGTCGCCCTGCTCCCGATGGTGAGCATGGCGGAGTTTCGTGCCTTCCATCTCATCGACGTGGGCACCAGCGCCGGTCTCAACCTCGGCCTCGATCGCTATGGGTATCGATACGGCGACCAGGAATGGAATCCCGGCGGCGAGCCCCTGCTCGAAGCCGAATCGAAGGGCATTGCCCCCGAATTCGTCGAGGTCGAGGTCATGAGCCGCACCGGCCTGGATCTCAACCCGATCGACCCGTCCGATGAGAGTGCCCGACGTTGGCTCGACGCCCTGATCTGGCCCGAGCACGTCGAGAGAAGGGCGCGTCTTCGCACCGCCCTCGACATGGTGGCGAGTCTCGACATCGAACTGATCGCCGGCGACGCCCTCGAGACACTGCCCGTGGCCCTGAACGGACTACCTGTCGGAGACCCGGCAGTGGTCATGAGCTCTTTCACCCTCAATCAATTCGACGCAGTGCAGCGCGACCGTCTCGATTCGATTGTGTCCGCCGCCCGTTCGGCCCGTCCGATACATCGGGTGTCGATGGGTGAGGACCTCGACGAGTCCGACGGCTGGGCTGGGCTGGTCGTCGACAAAGGGAAAGGTGCAGTGATGGTCGGCCAGGCCCACCCCCACGGGGAGTGGATCGAGCTCTACGGCTAGACCCGCCCGTATACCGGGATCTCTGCGCCGTTGATGACCCCCGACTCCTCGGTGAGCAGGAAGTGGGCAACCGACGCGATCTCATCGGGCGTTGGCCAGTTCACATAGTCGGCGTAGGGAAGGGATCGACGCGTCGCCGGGGTGTCGATGACGGAGGGAAGGAGGACATTGGCCGTCACGCCCGTTCCCTCCAGTTCCTGGGCCACCGATCTGGTGAGTGCCACCACACCCGACTTGGCGACGTTGAAGGCGGCCTGGCCGGTGGGGTAGTCGACGGTTGCCCGGCTGCCGACCGTCACGATCCGGCCCCAGCCGGTCTCGACCAGATAGGGGACCGCCGCCCGCACCGAGTAGAACGTAGACCGCAGGTTGAGGTCGAGCATCCGCTCGAACCGGACGTCGTCGGTCTCTTCGACGTCACGACCCCCGGCCCATCCGCCGACCAGGGCCACCAGCCCGTGAAGGGATCCCCATCGTTCGGCGACGCCTTTCATGAAGGTGTTGACGGCCTCGGCGTTGGTGGCATCGACCCGGACCAACAAGACCCGGTCCTCGTCGATCTCGAACTGCTGCTCGAACTGCTCGGCCTCGTCCGGCAGCAAATAGGTGATTGCCAGCCGGTAGTCCTCGTAGATGAGGCGGCGGATGAGGGCGGTTCCTAGCCCGCCGGTGCCGCCCGTGATCACAAATGTCTTTTCCATGCTCCCGTTGCTCTGTGCGCCCACTCTACGAGGAGCCTCGAGCCCTCCGCCACAGAATCCAGATGTCGGAGACGTTGGTGCCGGTAGGGGGGCAACGGAGCAGGTCGGAGGTCCGGGCCAGATAGCCGGCGGAGTCGAATTCTCGAAGGGCATCCGCCGGGTCACCCCCGCGGGAGATGGTGGAGCCATCGACGATGGCTCCCGCCGCCCCGGACCTGGCATCGACGCCATCGGTGGCGAACGCGCAAAAGATGTCGTTGGAGCCGGCGAGATGCTCGGCGGCGAGGAGGGCAGCGTGAGTGGTTCGGCCTCCCGTCCCGGCCCCGGTGACGTCGAG
>JALDXP010000200.1:0-5010 GCA_032154885.1 Actinomycetota bacterium | reverse complement strand
CGAGCCTCCTCCAGCGGCTTCATCCGCTCCGTTCCTTGAGCCAGGAGGAGAACTCCTGCCCGAACTCGTGCTCGCCCAGCTCGACCGACGCCTCGAGCAGGCCGATGGGCGTACCCACATCGAGGAGGTCTTCCTCGGCGACGTAACCCCGGAGACGCCGGCGGACGCCCAACTCGTTGATGGCGTCGGTCAGTTGGATCTCGCCACCGTGACCGGGCTCGAGACCGCCCAGGATCTCGAAGACCTCGGGCGTGAACAGATAGCGCCCCACCAACCCGAGGCGAGAGGGTGCGTTGGCCGGCCCCGGCTTCTCGACGGCGCCGGCCAGATCGAGGTATCGATCCTCGAGCTCGGAGGCCGGGACCACCACGCCATACTTGCTGAGGAACTCCTCGCTCAGCTCACGCAGACACATCACCGACATCGAGCCGTCACGACTGCCCTCACCCAGACTGGGCAGCACGTCGTGGCCCGGCCTCACGATGTTGTCGGAGAGAAGGCAGAAAAACGGACGCCCTCCCACCATGTGGGCCGCCTCGTTCACCGCATGTCCCAGGCCGAGCGGCTCCTCCTGAACCACCGGTCGCAACTGGATGTCCTCGAGACCGGGCAGCGGGCCCTCGATGTTGAAATGTTGAGCGAGGAGATGGCCGGCGTCCAGGTCGACGACCACGACCGCCTCCTTGGCTCCGGCCCGGGCCGCCTCCTCGACCGAATACTGAATAGCGGGACGATCGATGACGGTGAGCAGCGCCTTGGGCACCACCCGGGTCGCCGGTCGCATCCGGGTGCCACGGCCGGCAGCAGGGATGACGGCTACTTCGATGCTCATGTCGTGACCTTCTCCTCGCTGCCAGAGACCATGCGTTTGATGTTTCCACGGTGCCGCCAGACCACCAACGCAATGATCAGGGCGACCCAGACCAGCGACAACCCGGTGACACCCTGCCAGATCAGCAATGGGATAGTGATCACCACGATCACCATCGAGCCGATGGAGGCGGTCTTGGTGAGCCAAAAGATCAGGAACCACGTGGCTATCTCGATAACGGCGACGATCGGGACGGTGAAGAGAAGTACCCCACCGCCAGTGGCCACCCCTTTCCCACCCTTGAAGCGATGAAAGATCGGATAGCAATGACCCACCACCGCGGCGAGACCGGCGAGGAAGGCCCAGTGCACCGCCGGGTCCGGCGAGCCGGAAGCAACCCATCCCATGGCAGCTCCGATCGTCCCCTTCAGCGTGTCACCGATGAAGACCATGGCCGCAGGCACCCGTCCCATGGTGCGGAGAACGTTCGACATGCCAGGATTCCCGCTCCCCTCCTGGTGGATGTCAACGCCATACATCCGGCCGACGATCACGGCGAAGTCGATGCTCCCCACCAGGTAGGCGGCGACTATCGCCAGCGGCAGGGCAACGGCAGGCGACATGGGGGCCGATCATATTGCAAGAGGAATGGAAGACCCACTGTCCCGGTTGTAGAATTCGCCTCCACCCCACCAAGCGGTCAGAAGTCGGTCATGCCTACCTACGAGTACACCTGTAAGCGCTGCGGCGAGAACATCGAAGTCTTTCAATCGTTCTCGGAAAAGCCGCTGCGCAAACACCAGGAGTGCGGCGGGGAATTGCAGAAGGTCTTCCACGCCCGCGGCGTGGTGTTCAAGGGATCTGGCTTCTACTCGACCGACTCCAGGTCGTCTACATCGGCCAAGAAGCCCGAATCGGCCAAGAAAGTCGACGCCTCCAAGAGCGACTCCTCCAAGGGCGACTCCTCCAAGAAGAGCGAGTCAGCGACAACCGGGTCGTCGAAAGCGTCTCCGGGAAGTTCGTCTACCTCAGATTGACCTGTCCGGTCAGTCTCGCTCGCTGACGAGATACCAGACGCCGAATGTCAGGGCGAGGACGACCACAAGGATCAGCGTCGAGCGAACCCAGTGGATCTCCGCGACGGCGGTCTCTTCGACCTTCTTCGTGTTCTTCTTGTTCTTCTTCTTGTCGGCCATCGTCATCTCCTGGTCTGGCGGCACAAGGAGGGGTGGACCCCAACCCGTGGAAGATCAGTGGCCTCCGATGATTCACGAATCGCGGGTCCACGCACCTCTCGACTGGCACCTACCCATCGGTGGCGTCGTCGAAACCGGCGGACACGGAAGGCTCTATGGACCGACCCAAGGTGATCAACCCGATGGCGATGGCCGATCCCGTCACGGCCATGAGCACGACGATGAGCCTGAGCAGCCAGGTCGTGGCCGTTAGGGACGACGCCGTGCTCTCGACCACGCTCTGAGCCTCATCGAGTGTGGCGCGATACGAGTCGATGAGGGTTTGGCTCGACTCGAGCTCGACTCGCAGGGCGTCGAACGCTTCCGCCGTGGCGGCGGCGTCTTCGGCGAACTGCTCTGAGACAGGAACCAATGCCCGAATTGCCTCCGCCTGTGCAGTCAGCTGGGGCGGTATGGCCTCCAACGCGTCCTGCGCCGCCATCAACGAGGCATCGAATGGCTGATCTGGGTCATAGTTCACGCCGAGGAAGGACAGAGCGCTCAGGGTGCCGTCGATGACTCCGGCTGTCTGAATCGCGGCAGGCATTGTGTCGAGCAACGTCTCGATGCTCGCCTGCAACTCTCCATCGAGGAAGTCGGCGACGTCATCCAATTCCCCGGATGCGGTCAGGACCGCGTCTGACGCTGCGGCGATGCTGGAGGCGGCAGCGCCAATGCCCTCATCGACCTCGACCGACACCGATTCGAGGACGCCGAGCGTCTCCTCCACGGCGCCCAGCGCAGATTCCGAGACTGCCACCGACTGGGTGAGATAGTCGGACAGGTTGTTCACCATGAACAGGCCGAGGACCAGCCCGACGATGCTGCCGACGAGGGCCACGATCCCGCTGATGACCAGGGTCTTCCTCGTCGTATCCGTCACCGGGACCAACCTACTTCCCATGCCCACCCGCACACCGTACGTTCGGACAGGTGATCTGGCTGCAATCGCCCCCGTGGGCGCGTTGGGCGGTCGCCCTCCTCATCGCATCGGTGGCTCTCTGGGTGGAGTTCCGGCCCGAGCCCACGACACCCCACCCATTCGCCATCGCGGACATCACCGCCGGGATGGTGGTCGACGACTCCAACACCGAGAGCCGGCAGGTGCCCCTCGGGACCTTCACTCCCGTCGAGCTCGACAAGATCGCGATCGACTCGATCCTGTCCGGCGATCCGGTGCTGGCGTCGAACATCGGCGAGTCGGGCCAGGCGATTCCTTCGGGGTGGTGGAGTCTGGAGATGCCCCTGCCCCATGGGGCAAGCCGTGGAGACTCGGCACGGATCGTGCTCCTGGACACCGAAGTCGTGGCCTCCGGCGTGGTCGTCGAGGACCCGGATGAGGATCCACTCGGCTCCGGGCTCGGTCTCGTCGCCGTGGAGTCTGAACTAGCAGCAGAGGTGGCGCGAGCTGCCGGCGAGGGACGGGCCGTAGTCATGATTGCCCCGCCCTGAGCATTACCGTGCCGCCGTGCTCAACGCCATCGTCTGGGGCTTGGTCCAGGGACTGACCGAGTTCCTGCCCGTCTCCTCCTCGGGTCACCTGATCCTCATCCCGGCATTTCTCAATGAGCTGGGCATGGACATACAGCCGCCTTCGCTGGCCGTGGGCGCCGTGCTTCATCTCGGCACGCTCGCCGCCGTGCTCATCTATTACCGGTCCGAGGTTGCAAGTGTCCTTCGGTTTCGGACGAATCCGGACGGTCGCAAGATCGCGCTGCTGGTCGGGATCGGCACCATTCCGGCGCTGATCGGGTTGCCCTTGGCCGACGAGGTGGAGGGCCTCCAGGAATCGGTCGCAGCCGTGGGCTGGCAGATCGTGGCGACCGGAGTCATCCTCGTGATCGGCCAGCGTGTCGCCATCGGTGCTCGGAACCTGCTCCAGGGACGCATACCGGACGCCATCATCGTCGGTGTCGCCCAGGCCATCGCACTCATCCCGGGCATCTCGCGGTCCGGTATGACCATCGCTGCCGGCAACTGGCGAAAGTTCGAGCCTGCTGAGGCTGCCCGCTTCTCCTTCCTCCTCGGCATCCCCGCCATCGCCGGGGCTGGGTTCAGCCAGCTGTTCGCCCTTCCCCCATCGAGCGGCCTCACCCTCGATCTCCTCGTAGGGATGGTGGTGGCCGGTGTCTCGGGCTACCTCGCCATCGCCTTCATGATGAATTCCTTGAACCGGATCGGCCTGTACCCATTTGCGATCTACTGCTTCGTGATCGGCCTGACCGCAGTCATCTTTTTCTGACCAAGTAGCCTCCGAATCCAGGAGGAAGACCGATGACCCACGCCCTCATTCAGGAGTCGATCGACAAGCGACAGCACGTTCGTGACCTCCTGGCGCAGACCCCGGACGACTATGTGGCGGTGCGGGAGCTGTGGAAGTCACACTCCCTCGCCGAGGATGCCAGGGACATCGCAGGGCTGATGGCCACGCTCACTGACGACTGTGTCTACGAGCTGGTGCAGACCGGGCATCGTTGGGAGGGGAAGGAGGGGGCGACCCGCTTCTACATCGAGCTGCTCTCGGCGTTCCCCGATATCGACTTCGCACTGACCAGCATCGTGGTCGGGCCGCAAGGGGTCTGTGAGGAGGCAGTGGTGAACGGCACCTTCTCCACGCCGTGGCTCGGCATGGAGCCGACCGGCGAGAAGATGGTCTGGCGCAACGTGATCTTCTTCCCCTGGGACCCCCATGCCCAGCTCTTCACCGGCGAGCGGGTCTACTCCTTCTTCCCCGACCTCCCCACGGGCGACTTACCGACGGGCATGTAGTCGCCGCGCGCCATCGGCGAACCTGAGGTTGCACGTCACGCATCCGTTACGAACTCTCTCACCTTCGGGGGGAGGACCTGTGGCCAGCCGAACTCGAGAGAGTTCGTCCCTCATCTGATACTCAGAACCTCAGGTTGCCGGTCACAAAACCGTGTCGAGCCCGAGATGGACCCCGGGGGCGAGGTCGCCGACGGC
>JALDXP010000199.1:0-5025 GCA_032154885.1 Actinomycetota bacterium | reverse complement strand
TGCCGATCTCTGCGTGGAATGCGCCCTCGGCGGCGAGCTTCACCGTCAGACCGGCCTGGACATGAACGGCTCCCTTCGGCCTGCCGGTGGTGCCAGAGGTGTAGGCGATCAGCACCGGAGCCTCGGTGCTGGTGGGGAAGGGGGGCACCGGCTCGGCGTGCGGGACCACATCGTGCCACCACACGTCCCGGCCTTCGTTCATCGGGGTATTAGGCCTTCCGGCATAATCGACGACGAGGACACGGTCCACCCCACCGGAGCGTTCGATCGCATCGTCGGCGACTTCCTTCATCTCGACCAGGTTGCCGCGGCGCTGGAAGCCGTCGGCGCAGATCATCGCTTTTGGCCGCGGGTCTCCGAGGCGGGTTGCCACTGCCTCGGCTCCATACCCCGAGAAGACCGGGATGAAGATCGCGCCGATCCGCGCCACGGCGAGGAGCGACACCACGGCCTCTACCCCCATGGGCAGAAACACGGCTACCGCATCTCCTTTCGAGACGCCGAGCCCGTTCAGTGCAGCGCCGAGACGCCCGACTACGTCCCTCATCTCGCCAAAGGTCAGCTCGCGGATCTCACCCGTCTCTTTCTCGCTGCGCAGCGCAACCCGGCCCGCGTCGTCGTCGGCCCACCTGTCGACACATGCTTGGGTCAGGTTGAAGCCACCGCCGACGAACCAGGTCGCCCACGGATGCCCTCGAGATGTGTCACGGATGGCCCTCCACGGACGTTCGAACGGGAGACCGAGGAATTCGACCACGGCTTCCCAGAACCACTCCGGATCGGAAGCAGACCTCTGCCTCAGCTCATCGACATTCGCGATCTGGTGGGCACGCATGAAGGCACTCGTGTTGCTAGCCGCTGCCCTCTCTGGCGGTGGCCGCCAGACCAGATCTGATGTCTCCATCGCCCTCCTAATCATCGCGCTGGAGGCTAGATCGCTGCCGATACAGCCGCCCCACCAGTCCTAACCTCCTCGTCGATGGACAAGACCGAGGAGCGAACGGATAACCGCGTCTTCCGAAGACGAACGCTGGTCGTGGCCGGGGTCCTCCTCCTCACGGCGCTCGCGCTGTATCTGCTGTTCCGTCTTCGCAATTTGCTCTTCATGGTGTTCGTCGCACTCTTCATCGCCGTGGCCCTGGAGCCTCCCGTTCACTTTCTGGAGAAGCGGGGTTGGAAGAGAGGGCTTGCCACTGGCCTGGTATTTCTGGTGGGCTTCCTGTTGATCGTGGCTTTTGTCGCGTTGCTCGTCCCTCTGTTCGTCAACCAGGTCAACGAGTTGATCGACCAGCTGCCCCGGTACATCGACTCCGTGGCCCAGCAATTGAACGACTGGTTCAACCTCGACATATCGACCGAGTCACTCCAGCAGGAGGCCGCCGGGCTTCCCGATCTCATCGCCGGCGCCGGCGGAACCATCCTGGGAGGGGTGGTCAATGTCACCACCGGCATCTTCAGCTTCCTCTTCTTCGCCACCACCGTTGCCCTCTTCTCGTTCTACATGATCGCCGAGCTGCCCAAGCTGCAGCGGACGGTTCTCTCCACGATGAACCAAGAGCGTCAAAGTGATGCTCTGCACATCTGGGACGTGGCGGTTGAGAAAATGGGCGGCTACATCTATTCGAGACTGATCCTCTCGCTGTTGAGCGGCACCCTGACCGCAGTATTCCTCACCATCCTCGGCGTACCGTTCGCAGTCTCGTTGGGGATCTGGGTTGGCGTGCTCAGCCAGTTCATCCCGGTTGTAGGGACCTACCTCGCCGCCATCCTCCCGGCCGTCGTGGCCCTTTCCTCCGGGGGTCTGGGCACGATGTTGTGGGTGATCGTCTATTTCCTGGCTTATCAGCAGATCGAGAACTATCTGATAGCTCCCCGCATCACCCAGAAGACCATGGAGATCCACCCCGCCGTCTCGATCGGCGCCATCATCATCGGCTCGGCCCTGCTCGGTCCAATCGGGGTGATCCTGGCCCTGCCCATGACCGGCATCATCCAGGCCCTCATCTCCGAGACCAGGAGTCATCATGCCGTGATACTCGACCACGAGCACCATGCCGTGATACTCGACCACGAGCACCATGCCGAGACGCCCACGTGAGCAAGACCGTTTCGGCACGAATTGCCTGGCTCTTCGCCCTGACAGTGTTGACTGTGGCCTGCACTGGTGAGGCCGAGCCCACCACGACGACGGTCGCCGTGGTCACGACCAGGGCGCCGGAGACCACGACCACCGTTGCTCCGACGACGACGGTGGTTGGCGAGTGCCGCGACACATTCTGTGTCAGGTACAACATTCGTCAGGAGGCGGCCTGGGCCGATGGGACACCGGTGACCGCCGCCGACTTCGTCTTCACCTACGAGACCATTGCTGACCCCGCGCTGGACATCACCAGTCGGGAGGGTTATCACCTGATCACCGGGTACGAGGTCGTCGACGACAAGACGGTGGTGTTTGCCTTCGACGAGATCTATGCGCCGTGGCAGACGTTGTTCAGCTCGGTCCTGCCGGCGCACATCCTCGAGGGTGAACCCTTCAATACCGCCTGGGATGATGCCATCACGATGGGCACGGGGCCGTTCATATTCGTCGATTGGGTGCCTGAGGAGCGGATCACACTGGCGCGGAATCCCGACTACTGGGGTGAGGCAACCGGTGACGTGCAGACCCTCAATGTCCTGTTTGTCGGCGACGAGGAGGCGCAGGTCGAGGCGCTGGGGGATGGCGAGGTCGACATGATCTATCCCCAGCCCGATGTGAGCCTGCTGGAAGAGGTCGCCGGCATCGGCGAGGTCGACTCGGTGACGGGCCTGGGCCCGGTGTGGGAGTACTTCGGCTTCAACCAGGATGACCCCGGGCTGCAGAACCTCTTCGTCCGCCAGGCCATCGCCCAGGGGATCAACCGCGACGCCATGATGGAGGCGGTCGTCCGACCCATCACTCCGGGGGGCCAACTCCTGGGGAACTCGGTCTGGTTGAACAGCAGTGAGTACTACGTGGACCACTTCAACGGAGTGTTCCCCTACGACCCGGTGGCCGCGGAGGCGCTGTTGTCGGGTAATGGCTGTGTGAGGGGCGAAGACGGCATTTACGTTTGCGGCGACCAGCGTCTCTCTTTCGGTTGGGCGACCACATCGGGCAGTGACGCCCGGGACATGCATTTCGAACTTGCGCAGGCCGATCTCGCCGCCATCGGCATCGAGATAACGCCGAGTTTCGGGCCGACCTCCGAGTTGTTGCAGACCGCCAATCTGCAGGGAGGAGCCGACGTCTGGCAGGTGACGAACCTGGCCTGGGTCGCCTCACCGGACCCCTCCTGGGGCAACAGCCGCTATTACTGCCAGGGCAACGCATTGAACGGCTTCGGCGACCTGAACTTCTTTCGCTATTGCGACGAAGAGGTGGACGCGCTGATCCGGCAGACCGACACGATCATCGACCCGGACGAGCGGGCCGCGACCTACAACCAGGCCGACGAGCTATGGCTCGCCGGGGTCCCGATGATCCCGATGTATCAGAGACCGACACTCCTCGCCTGGGATTCGGTCATCCAGGGCCCCGGCGACAACCCGTCCGAGATCGGGCCCTTCTGGAACATCGGTGACTGGAGTGGGCAGGAAGAGGTCAACTTCGGCGCCAACATGCAACCGAACTCGGTGAACATCATCGAGTCGGATGGCAATCAGACCGAGAGCTTCTACATCGCCAACGCCATCCTCGAGGGTGCGTTCACCATCACCCCTGACTTCGAGTATGCCCCCCGCCTCGTCGAGAGCGCGGAGCCGATAGTTCCCTTGGGCTGAGCGGTCACAGACCACTAGCTTGCGCCGAACCATGACCGGTCCCTTGCAGGGAATGAGGGTTGTCGAAATCGCCGCCTTGGGGCCGGCTCCCTTCTGCGGGATGGTCCTTGCCGACCTCGGCGCCGACGTCGTGAGGGTGGATCGAGCCGATGCGGTCACCGGCGGGCACACGAGCTCGACGAGAAACGACCTCATGTGTCGCGGGAAGAGGTCGATTGCGGTGGACCTCAAGCACGAAGACGGTGTGAGTGTCGTTCTTCGGCTGGTGGACAGGGCTGACGCCCTGATCGAAGGATTCAGGCCGGGGGTCACCGAGCGCCTCGGCATTGGCCCCGCTCAGTGTCTCGCCCGGAATGCGTCCCTCGTGTACGGGCGGATGACCGGCTGGGGCCAGGACGGTCCGCTGTCAGGGCGGGCGGGCCACGACATCGACTACATCGCCCTGTCCGGTGCCCTTGCAGCGATCGGCCCGGCCGGGACGCCCGTGCCCCCCTTGAATCTCGTGGGTGACTTCGGAGGAGGAGGTATGTTGCTCGCCGTCGGCATCCTCGCCGCCGTGCTACACGCTCGCGAGACCGGGGAGGGCCAGACTGTGGATGCCGCCATGGTCGAGGGGTCGGCATTGCTAACCACAGCCATGCACGGTCACATCGCTGAGGGGTGGTGGGCGCCCGGGCGGCGCGAGGCCAATCTCCTCGATGGCGGGGCGCCGTTCTATGCGGTATACGAGACAGCCGACGGCGGTCACATCGCGGTCGGTGCACTGGAACCGCGGTTCTTTGCTGCACTCCTCGAAGGTCTCGGTATCGACCAGGAGTCTCTGCCTCCACAGGGTGACAGAGAAGGATGGCCACAGATCAAAACCGTCATGGCGGCCAAATTCGCCTCACGGAGTCGTGACGAGTGGGCTGAGCACTTCGCACAGATCGACGCCTGCGTGGCCCCGGTCCTCGACGCCACCGAGGCGCCCGGCCATCCCCACAACTTGGCCCGCGAGGTGTTCATCGAGGTGGACGGGATCACCCAGCCCGCTCCCGGACCCAGATTCTCGGTTACCCCGGTGCCCGCTCCGTCGGGCCCTGGCTACCCGGGGAGGGACACCGATCTCGTGCTGGAGACGCTCGGCTATAGCGAAACCGAGACAAGTATGCTCCGCCGGGTCGGAGCAGTGGCCTGATCGCGGAGGAGAAATGTCCCAGGAAGCCGTGTTGGCGGAGCGAGCGG
>JALDXP010000198.1:0-5035 GCA_032154885.1 Actinomycetota bacterium | reverse complement strand
TCCCCGCTTCAGGCTGCAGGAGGACGATGAAGATCGAGCACGAGTTCACGGTGGGCCGCGCCCCGGACCGGGTCTGGGAGTTCTTCCAGGACATCCCGTCAGTGGCACAGTGCCTGCCCGGGGCGGAGCTGATGGGCCAGTCCGACGATGGCTCCTACGACGGGAAGCTCTCGGTGAAGCTAGGCCCCATGGCGGCGTCCTTCGAGGGCAAGGCCACGGTTACCCCCGATCCCGGAGCCAAGAGCGCGGTCATCGAGGGAAAGGGCGTAGACCGGAGCGGCGGCTCCAGGGGCCAGGTCAAGGTGGCGTATCAGATCACCTCCGAAGGCACCGGGTCGAAAGTCGATATCGACGCCGACGTGACGCTCTCCGGTCCGGTTGCCCAGTTCGGCCGCACCGGTCTCATCAACGAGATGTCGAAGCGCCTGATCGGTGAGTTCGTCCAGTGTCTCGAGGGCAAACTCGGCGCCGAGACCGTGGCAGAGGCGTCGAGTATAAAAGCGGGCGAGGTGAAAGGGGTTTCCCTGTTCTTCGCCTCATTGTGGAGCTGGTTCACCGGGTTGTTCGGACGAAGGGAGAAGTAGCGTGCGTCGCATCTCGATCGGGGTCCTCGCGCTGCTCGTCGTCGTGGCTTGCGGCGGCGGGGAGGATGGCGGCGGGGGTGAGGCCATTTCCGGAGACGATGTCGTGGTCGACATGTTCGACAACAGATATGAGTTCACCGCGGTCAATGTCACCGTCGGTGGGACAGTCACCTTCGTCGGGGCGGGCCGCAACCCTCACAACGCGGTCGCTGCCGACGGCTCCTGGTCCACGGAAGACGCGTTCGGCAGTCTCGAGCAACTCGAAGGCGATGAGGCTGTTCTCACCTTCGACGAGCCCGGCGAGTACGCCTTCTTCTGCACGTTCCACGGCAATGCCGACGGAGACGGGATGGCCGGCACCCTGGTCGTCGCGCCCGCCGGCGAATGACAAAGGGGCGGCTCCTGCTGACCGTGGGAATCGCCCTGACTCTGGCAGCATGCGCCGGGCCACCTGAAGGCGAGCCATCGCCGGCCGCCGTGGGTGACCCCGCGACCGAGTCACCTTCCGAGTGGTCGGGGGAGACGAGGCTCGTACCCCAGGACTTCCCGACGATCCAGGCGGCGGTGGACGCCGCCGCCCCCGGAGACCTGGTCTTGATCGAGCGCGGCACCTATCGCGAGCAGGTCGAGGTGACGACTCCCGGGCTGACTCTGCGCGGGGTCGATCGCAACGAGGTCGTGATCGATGGCGAGTTCCAGCGGCCCAATGGCGTGAGCGTCCTCTATGCCGACGGGGTAGCGGTGGAGAACATGACTGCCATCAACAACACCTCCAATGGCTTCTTCTGGAGCGGCGTCCGCGGCTACCGGGGGTCGTATCTGACCGCGGTCAACAACGGCGTCTACGGGATCTACGCCTTCGACTCCGGCGACGGCCTCTTCGATCATTCCTACGCATCGGGGTCACCTGATGCAGGTTTCTATATCGGGCAGTGTGACCCGTGCCAGGCCACCATCACCGACTCGATTTCGGAGTGGAACGGGCTGGGCTACTCGGGCACCAATGCCTCATCCGATCTTTACATCGTCAACTCGATCTTCCGCCACAACGTGGCCGGGGTCGCCCCCAACACTCTGGACGGGGAGTTGCTGCCTCCGTTTCACAACGTGACGGTGGTGGGAAATCTGGTGCACGACAACGGGAACGTCGACGCCCCCGCTCTTGCCTTCGAGTGGGCGGCGCAGGGCAACGGCATCCTCCTCGCCGGGGGTGGGGACTCGTATGTGGCGAAGAACCGCGTGTTCAACCACCCATTGAGCGGCATCGCCATCTTCCCCATGCTCGACGCCAACTTCTACATGTCCTACGACCACGAGATCGTGGAAAATGTCGTCGAAGGGTCGGGTCTCGCCGATCTGACCATGGGTGGGCCGGCGACATCGGGCAACTGCTTCGAGGACAACGTGTTCTCGACGTCGCTCCCCGCGGCCCTGGAGATCAAGCAACCCTGTGAGGGTCTTCGCCTCCCCGCGTTGTTCGAGATCGGCTCGACTACTGCGCAGCTGGGTCGTCTCTTCGAGAGCGGGCTCGACCTCCAGCCCCAGGTCGACATCGCCTCGCTGCCCCATCCCGGGCCACAGGAGAACATGCCCGAGGGCGCCGAGGCACCGGTCAGACCGGCGGTCGACGTCTTCGCCGGATCTCAGCCTGACATCGAGAGCATCGGCGTTCCGGAGATGCCGTCGGATTTGGAAGTCACCCAGCAGAAAGGAATCAACGTCATGGGTGTGAGTTTCGCCTCGACCGCCGGGGTGTTCTTCGGGCTCTATGCCTATGTCCTGCCCCTCGTCCTATACACCTCCTGGGTGGTCCTTGCCCTGTTGGACCTCTCTCGACGGGAAGACCTCAGCCGGGCAAAGACGATCGCATGGATGGCTGGGATCCTGATCATCCCGTTCCTGGGCGTGGTGGCCTATTTCATATTTGGCAAGAGCGCCATCCCCTCCTGGCAGCGATGGGTCTTCATGGCCGGGGGGTTGGCCGTGTATCTGCTGTTCCTCGGTCTCGGGATGGTGATCGGTGGCATCGTCTGAATCCAAGGACGGTCTGTCTCGACGTGAGCTGCTGAAGAAAGCCGGCCTCGGCGGGGCGGTCTTCCTGGGCGGCTCTGTTCTAGGTCACACGGTCCAGCATCAGGCTCAGGCGGCCGAGACCGACTACGCCAACCCTGGTCTCGTGGGTCACTCCAGCATGCACGAGCAGGGTGCACCCGGCCTGTACGGCGATATCTATTCGCCGCCTGCCGGGGTGGGTCCCGATTCGCTCGATGGGCTCACCTTCCCCCCGCCACGAGACAGGCTGCCCCCCGGCTCGGTGCGCGACATCGAGATCGCCGTCGAGGAGCGCCTCATTGAGGTGGGCTCAGGCGCCCATGTCGAGGCGTGGACCTACAACGGGACCGTGCCGGCTCCGATCCTGAGGGCCACCGAGGGTGACGTGCTCCGGATCCATTTCGAGAACCACACCGGCAACCCGCACAACATCCACTTCCACGGGTCACATCGGCCCGAGCAGGACGGCTGGGAACCGGTGCCGCCCGGCGGCGAGACGACATACGAGATCACGGCGGGACCAGCCGGGCTGCATCCCTATCACTGTCACACCGCCCCGCTGGCCGAGCACATTTCCCGCGGTCTCTACGGCATGCTGATCGTCGATCCGCCGGACGGGCGCCCAGCGGCCACCGAGGTTGCCTTGGTCCTCTCCGGGTTTTCCGACGACCGCATGGGCCGGAACGGCATCGTGGCTTGGAACGGGGTGGCCAGTTTCTACCACCACCATCCGATCAAGGTCCCGGTGGGTGAGAGGATCCGGGTCTATCTGGTCAACATGCTGGAGCACGAGCCCCTCGCATCGTTCCATCTCCATGCAGAAACCTTCGACGTCTACCCGGCGGGCATGGGCGAGCGACCGTCTTCTCAAGAGGACACCATCGTCCTGGGCATGGCCCAGCGGGCGGTCCTCGAGTTCACGCTGCCCACCGTCGGGCGCTACATGTTCCACCCGCACCAGCACTGGCTGGCAGAACGCGGGGCCATGGGCTGGTTCGCCGCCGTCTGATGCAGATGAGCCGATCGACCCGTTGATCCCACTCGTTCACCATGCCGATTCTTAGAGTGAACTGAACCAGCAGGGCCGAGCCAAAAGCTCGGACCGGAAGGTCGGCAGGGTGCGATATGAACTATCCACTGCTCTATCTGGAGCATCTGAGCCAACGGGACTTCGAGCTGCTGGCAATGACCGCCGGGACCGGTGGCGAGGCCTTGAAGCAACGCATGTTGGAGCGCCCGGAGGTCATTGACGAGCTTCTGGCGTCTCGCCGACTCTTCGACACGATCTTCGATAACACCAGCGAACTGTCAGAGCCCGGGGCTTCCTCATTCCTCGCTTTTGCGGCTCTCGTGAACCGATCGGCGAGCGACCTGGATGACGCCAGTTACGTCCCGGAATGGGCAGCTCCCGGGAAGCGCCTTCCTGTCTTCGACGTCGAGCCACTCCGCCATTTCCTCGATGACGGTGCTCGCCGGTACTTCCTCATCGAGTTCCTCAACTCATTCACAACGGTGGCGAGCGGAACCTTCGTGGTGCAGACCCACGATGGTCCACGGCGCCGGCGATTCAGCGAGCTCGATCCGGTCGCACTCGCTGAGATGGTGGAGTTGCTGCCACCGGCTGAGAGACCGGGTGGATACCGACGACTTGGGGATGTCGCCCTGTTCCTGAGTGGGGTGATGCCCGATCACACCGCCAGGCATCCCTACACGCCGTCCCAACGGGAGTGGCTGGCTCGATCGGCGGTACTCGGCCCCACCGAGGCACTCGTCGAAGAGCAGGCCTTGCATTTCATGGAGGTGGCGGGTGCAGGTTGGTACCGGCGCTCGGTCGACGAGTGCAATGGCGCGATCTCGACTGGCCCGACTTTCCTCCGCACTGTGGCCGACCGATTCACCGAGGCGCGGCGCATCCTCAATTACCTGGCCGACAGGTATCTCTTTCGCCACGAATTGGGCCTGGTCGGCGACGCAGGCTGATAACCGCCAGATTCATTGCCCGAGTAGGTGCGATGATGGCTCATAGGCTGTCCAGGCATGGGTGCGAATGCCCCAGCATCTGGAGGTACCGACGATGACCACTCCCCAAGATCCAATTCAGCCGACCCCGGAGCCGCCGACGCAGCAGCAGCCAGCCACCTGGCCCGGATGGTGGGTCATACTCGGCGCGGTGATAGTGCTGGCGGTGATCCTCGCGGTCGTGTATCTCGGCGACGGCGAAACGGATGACACCACGGTGACGACTGTCACCAACGAGGACAGCGGGACGACCAGTCCTGAGGTCGCGACTACCGAGGTTGCGGAGACAGAGGCTCCGACGGAAACCACGGCGGCGGGTTAGCCCGGTGGCCCGCGGAGGGCTGGTTTGCGGAATCTGATTCGTCCGTGGTCGGGGTGGT
>JALDXP010000197.1:0-5036 GCA_032154885.1 Actinomycetota bacterium | reverse complement strand
TCGCCGGGGCAATTCTCTAGAAGAATTCACGCAATTCTTGTTCTTCCAGGGCAAATTTGTCACAACCTCTTCGTACCTTCATGGGCATAGGGGAGATGAGACATGAGTGAACTTCGTTCAGTGCTCGATCAGATGGCCGCCGTGGCCGACGAGAGCCTGACCACCGGGGAACTCGCAGCGGACGTTGTCGAGCTCTCCAATGTTTGCCAGATGGCCGAAGTGCTCATGGCCCGGAAGACGAAGCAGATCTCGGACCGGCGTGGTCATATCGAGCTCGGATATCCCTCGCCAACATCCTTCCTGATGGACCAGTGTCGCATGTCGGCCGGTCACGCCAAGCAGGTGGTGAGCCGAGCCAACGCATCGGAGGCCGCGTCGGTGGCCTTTGCAGCGTGGGCCGATGGCCGGTTGTCGACCGATCAAACCCGTCATTTGTTCCATCTCGCCGAAGCCGTCCCCGATGCCTTTCCGGCGGCCGAAGAGAGACTCGTAGCCATCATCGAGCCGTTGAGTGTTCGTGAGACGGCCAAGGTATCGGAGTATTGGCGTCAGTCGGTCGATGGCCCCGGCGACCTCGATCCGGAGATTGAGCTGGCTCGCCGTGGTCTGTCGGTGTCGAAGACGATGGGTGGGATGGGGAGGGTCGACGGATGGCTCACCCCCACTGCCCGAGAGGCATTCGAGTCCCTCCTCGATGCATTCATGCCTCCGCCTCGCCCCGATGATCCTCGGACTCCACGGCAGCGACGTCACGACGCTCTCGAGGATCTTTCAAGGGCGTGGCTCGATCATGGCGACACGCCCGTTGTCGGCGGTGAGAAACCGCATATCAGTGTCCTCACAGACATTCCCGCCTTGCAGGGGATCGCCGGAGGGCTGCATGAGACTCTCAACGGCGACATCATCGCCGTCGACACCCTCCGCATGCTTGCCTGTGATTGTTCGGTGAGTCGGATCGTATTGGGCCCGGACTCCGAAGTCCTCGACATCGGTCGCAAGACCCGCGTGTGGACCGCGGCGCAACGACGAGCCATCATCGCCCGAGACCGCCATTGCCAGGGCGAGGGATGCGAGGTCAGACCCGAGTGGTGCGACATCCACCACATCGATCACTGGGCGGACGGCGGTCACACCAGCGTGGAGAAGGGGAAGCTCTACTGCCGCTTCCACCACACGAGCGAGCACATCGAGGACGGTCGAAGACGACGACTGCGAACTTAGGGGCGCCCTTCCTCCGCCCCGACAGACCCCCCTCGGAAACTATTGATCACCTCGCGAAAAAGAATCAGCGACTTGAGTTGCCAGCACCGGGGCACCGGTCTACCTTGCCCGCCACGCCGAAGGGGAAACCCGGCGGCGGCCCGAATCAAGAGGTTCGGAGAGGTGAGAGCCGCTCCGAGGCCGTGGTGCGGGAACCTGGAGCCACCGGGAAACTGAGGGCACCAGGGACGGTCGGACGACCGGACGGGGATCCTTCGGGATCGTCGAGCGGCCACCGAACGGCGGGTGAAAGCCCGCAAGGTCTTCCCGGAGACGGGGAGGTCGCGATCCTCGGATCGCACACCTGCCGACGGCTTCGGCCATCGGCAAGAACTCCATGCGGAGTTGGGTCCCCGGCCCGACACCGGATGGGCGAGAGTCCCGAGAGGGTTGAGGCTTCGGCCAAGGCTCCCTCGGGACTTTCTCGTTGTGTCGGGCCTAGCCGTCCCGGCATAAGCTCCAATGCGTGCTTGGCGAGACCCGTTATGCAACACGGGGGGATATCCACATCGCCTATCAGGTGACCGGGCAAGGACCGCTCGATCTCGTGCTGGTCTCGGTTTGGTTCAGCCATCTCGAGGCACGCTGGGAAATCCCTGGGTTTGCCCGCATGCTGGATCGACTCGGGACATTCAGTCGGGTGATCGCATTCGACAAGTACGGCATCGGGCTCTCAGACCCTGCTCCACCCGGCGCGCCGCCGCCGCTCGAGGAATGGATGGACGACGTACGCGCCGTGATGGACGCGGCGGAAGTCGAGGAGGCCGTGCTCATGGGGGCGGCCGACGGCGGCATGATGGCGGCTCTTTTCGCTGCCACCTACCCACAGCGAGTCTCGTCGCTCATCCTGGCCAACGCGAGCGCACGGCTTTCCCGCGCGCCTGACTTCCCGTACGGGCTTCCGGAGAGCACCCAGCAGGCCCTGATCGAGATGACACAGCAGGCCTGGGGCGGCCCCGGGCTCATGCTCGCCACCAACCCGAGCCTCGTCGACGATCCTGAGGGTCAACAGGCCTGGGCGCGGTACCTGCGTCTCGCCGCCAGCCCGGCCACGGCCGGCGATGTGCTCCGCACCTTGTTTGAGATCGACGTCCGAGCGGCCCTCCCGTCGATCCAGGCCCCAACCTTGGTCTTGCATCGTCGCGACAACGCCCTGGTCTCCAGCGACAGCAGCCGGTACCTCGCTGACAACATCGCCGGTGCTCGTTTCGTCGAGCTCCCTGGGGCCGACTACGGCCTAGGACTCGGCGATGTCGACGGGCTGGTCGACGAGGTCGAGGAATTCCTCACCGGTGCCCGCGGCGCCTCCGATCCAGATCGGAGGCTGGCGACGGTCCTGTTCACCGACATCGTCGGATCGACCGAACAGGCCGGCGCCTTGGGGGACAAGCGCTGGAAGGAGTTGCTCGGGTTGCACAACGTCGTCAGCGAACGCCAGCTTTCTCGGTTTCAAGGCCGTTTGGTGAAGAGCACCGGGGATGGGCTCGTGGCGACCTTCGACGGGCCGGCCCGAGCGATTCGCGCTGCGCTGGCGATTCGAGACGCGGTCCGAGGATTGGGGATGGAGATCCGGGCCGGATTGCACACCGGCGAAATCGAAATCGTGGGATCGGACATCGGTGGATTAGGCGTTCATATCGCGGCTCGGGTCATGGCCCTGGCCCCTCCCGGATCGGTCATGGTGTCACGCACCGTGAGGGATCTGGCCGGAGGGTCGGGCTTCGAGTTCGAAGATGCCGGGACCCATGAATTGAAGGGCATCTCGGATTCGTGGCAGTTGTATTTGGTCGGCGGATAGTCAACGAATTGCACGTCACCTTGGGCGCCGCGCTGACGACCCGATCGGTAGCCTGCCGCCATGGCTTATCCAGAGAAACTGCTCAGCCCGGGCGAAGAGATCAAAGCCGAATTCAGACCCCACTGGTCCGGGATCCTCAAGGAAGCCATTCTCTCAATTCTCGCCCTCGGAGTCATCGTGTTCCTCGCCTTCCAGGAATTCGATTGGGCTCTGTGGGTGATCGGCGCGCTCGTCATCCTGTGGCTCGTGCTGACGGCGAGAGGGTTCGTCCGCTGGTTCACCACACTGCACGTCATAACGACCGAGCGCCTCATCCACCGCGTGGGCCTTGTCTCCAAACAGGGAAAAGAGCTTCCGCTCGAGGTAATCAATGATGTGGCGTTCCAGCAATCGGCATGGGAGCGGATCTTCGGGACCGGTGACCTCTTGATCGAGTCGGCCGGGACCCACGGGCAGACCCACTACACGGACATCCCAGATCCCGAGGCGGTCCAGTCGCTGATCTATCAGGCCAGGGAGGACCGTCAGCACTCCTTGCAATCAGGCGGCCGGGCCGCAGCGGCAGAAAGCTCCGCTTCCCAACTCGCCACGCTGTCCCGGCTCCACGACGAGGGCAAGCTGAGCGATGCCGAGTTCGAGGCCGAGAAGCAGAAGCTGATCGGGGGCGCCTGATGCCGCACATGCAGGACTTCCCGCTCAATCTCTCCACCCTCTACGACCGGGCGGTCTGGCTCTACCCCGATCAGGAGATCGTCTCCGTCGAGGCCGACCGATCGGTGACCCGTACCACCTACGGCGAAACAGACACCCGGGTGAGGCGTCTCGCCACCGCCTTCGAGGCTCTGGGCCTCTCGCAGGGCGACCCGGTAGGCACCTTTGCCTGGAACAACCGCCGCCACCACGAGCTCTACTGGGCCACCGCAAATACCGGGCTCGTCTGCCACACCGTGAACATCCGGCTCTTCGCCGATCAGATCGCCTACATCGTCAACCACGCCGGCGACAAGGTGCTCTTCGTCGACCCCGATCTAGCCCCGCTCCTGGGACCGATCACACCGGAGCTGAAGACAGTCGAGACGTTCGTCGTCATGGGGGAGTCGGCCTCGGATTCGATTCCCGGCTCGATTGCATACGAAGACCTGATCGGGGACGCCGAGCCTCACGGCCCATGGCCACAGCTCGACGAGCGGTCCCCAATGATGTTCTGTTACTCGTCGGGAACGACGGGCAACCCGAAAGGGGTTGCCTACACGCAGCGATCCACATATCTGCACACGATCTCCAACCTGGCCAACTTCAACATGCTCCCGAGCGACAACGTCCTGCCCGTGGTGCCGATGTTCCATGCCGCCGCTTGGGGGTATCCCTTCATGGCCGTCACCCAGGGGGCGAAACTCACCTATCCCGGTCCCGACTTGACCCCTCAGGGTCTGGTGCCTCTGCTTGAACGAGAGAAGGTGACGTTCAGCGCCGGTGTGCCCACGGTTTGGTTGGGGATCAAGCAGTATCTAGAAGCGAACCCGGATGTCGACCTCTCATCGATCCGCGCCTTCCTCTGCGGCGGGTCGGCGGTTCCGAGGGCGATGATCGAGTGGTACTGGAAGGTCCAGGGAATCCGGGTCGTGCAGGGCTGGGGCATGACCGAGACCAATCCCGTCGCATCGACCAGCCTGCTCAAGCCTGAGATGGAGGAGTGGGACCTCGACCGGCAACTCGACTTCCTCGAGACGGCAGGCATCCCGGTGGCCGGGCTCCAGGTCAAGATCGTGGACGAGATCGGTGAGGAGCTGCCCCACGATGGAGAGGCGTTCGGTGAATTGCTGATCCGCGGGCCCTGGATCGCAGCCGAGTACTACCAGGACACCCGCTCCGCCCAGTCGTTCGAGGACGGATGGCTCCGTACCGGCGACGTCTGCAAGATCACGCCCGAGGGCTACATCAAGATCACCGACCGCGCCAAGGACGTGATCAAGTCGGG
>JALDXP010000196.1:0-5069 GCA_032154885.1 Actinomycetota bacterium | reverse complement strand
ATCGCCAACCTGCCCATGGACCACCCCGAGGCAGCCGTGACCGAGATGAGACGGGTCAAAGCCGACCTCGGCTTCAACGGGTTCGAGGTGAACGCCGATGTGAAAGGGGGTGACCTAGACGACCGGCGGTACGACCCGATCTGGGCTGCAGCCGAGGAGTTGGAGATGCTGGTGATCCTCCATCCCCATGGTTGGACGGAGCCGAGCCGGATGGACGATTACTACCTGATCAACGTGGTCTGCATGCCACTCGCCTCCACTGTGGCGGTCTCCAGGATGATCCTGGGCGGTGTCTGGGAGCGATTCCCCGACCTGCGCATGCTCGTCGTGCATGGGGGTGGGTACCTGCCGTTCTACTTCGCTCGCACCGACCATGCCTACAAAGTGAGACCGGAGGCGAGACATCACATCCCGCGTCCGCCGAGCGAGTATCTGCACAAGCTGCACTTCGACACAACCGTCTTCTCGACAGATGCGGTGGAGTACCTGGTTGGAGAGTTCGGCGCCGATCGCGTGCTGATGGGAAGCGACTACCCCTTCGACATGGGACCCACCGACCCGCTGGGCTTTCTCGCCAATGCCAAGCTCACTACCGATGAGCACGCTTTGGTGGTTGGCGGGAACGCGGCGCGACTACTGCGAATCCCGGCCCGCTAACACCTCGATCACTGCCCCGATGTCGCTCAGGCCCCAGCCATCGTCCCGCGCCTGGCGAAGGATCCTGGCTGCAACTTCCCCCACCGGCCCAGCCGGTCGCCGCGCGTCCGCAAGACCGAGGTCCTTGGCCATCAGGTCGACGGTGAACAACGGGCCGTGGTCACGGGCGGCCATCGGGCCTGCCTTGTAGTCGAGGAGTCTGGGTACGGCGCCCTGTCGCAGCAGCTCGATGCAAGAAGCGGTGTCGAGCCCGGCCTCCTCCATCTCCAGGATTGCCTCGGCGATAGCCACCACGTGCGCATTGAGGAGCCGGTTGGTGATCAGTTTCATCTCGAGGCCCGAGCCGTTCGGTCCTACGTGGTGAACGGCATTGCTGAAGGTCGCCAGAAAAGGACGCGCCTTCTCCACCGCCGCAGCCTCCCCACCAACCATCACCGCCAGCGTCCCGGCGCGAGCGTGCACCGACGTTCCGCTCACCGGGCAGTCGAGGAACCGGTGTCCGGCGCCGGCTGCTGCGACGGCGATCCGCTGCGATAACCCGACGTCGATGGTGGACAGGTCGAGGCAGAGGGCACCCGGCTCCAGGGACCGGAACAGGTCATCTGAATGGACGGCCTCCGCCTCGGCGTCGCCCGGGAGCGAGCTCATGACGATCGGGACTCGAAGCTCGGAGACCGATGCGACGATCTCGACGCCGCGCTCTCGTGCCAAATCACGAGCCTCGGGTGATGGGTCGAGCCCGAGAACCCGATGGCCCGCCTCCACCAGATGTGCGGCCATAGGCCCACCCATACGACCCAGACCGATGAATCCGATCATTGCCAGCTCCTCTCCAGCGCTTCCCAGACCCAGGTTGTCGCCGAGCGCAGACCGGGGTGGATCGGCGATATGCCGACCCGGGGCCTCTCGGCATCGACCTCGATGGTGTCCACCAACGGGCCCGGGCCGCTCCGCATCACCGAGACGCGGTCGGCGAGGGTTATCGCCTCGTCAACATCGTGGGTGACGAGCATGATGGTGCGAGGCTCCAGTTGCCAGTGGGTCTCGAACTCCTCGTGCAGCTTCCGACGATTGAGGGCATCGAGGTGGGCGAAGGGCTCGTCGAGTAGGAGGACCTCGGCGTCGTGAGCAATGCCACGACCGAGACCGGCCATCGTCTGCTGCCCCAGGGAGAGCGTGTCCGGTCGCTGCGCCCGCACCCGACCCAGACCCATGCGTCTGGTGTGGAAGTCGCGGATCTTCTGATATACCTCTGCGGGCTTCTCACTGAACTCGGCGCTTATGGCGACGTTTCGCTCCACCGTCCACCATGGGAGAAGACGCGGGTCCTGGAACACGAGCGCGGTCTTCTTCTCGTGTCGTTGTGGCCCGACGAAGTCGACCCGGCCCGCGGTCGGCTTCTCCAGACCGGCCACGATCCGGAGCAGGGTGCTCTTGCCGCAACCGTTGGGCCCTACGACCGCATGGACGCTGCCCGACCTCACCTCGAGATCCAAACCGGAGAGGACCTGGGTTCGCACTTCGCCGCCGTAGGCAAAGCCGAGATTGGTTATGCGGACGTTCATGTCCTTGCCCGGCACAATCGATTGGTGTTTCCGCTACAAAGTATGGATTGTCTGATATATGATCGGCAGGGCCGACCCCGGCGCGGGGCAGGCAGGCACTGCAAATTGATCGGGAGGTAATGGTGCGACCGAGATCGAAGTGGCGATGGGCAGTGCTCATCGCACTGATGGGTCTGGTGGTGACGGCTTGCGGTGGTGACGGCGAGGGGGAGGGCGGCGGTGACACCACGACTCCCGAAGAAGCGAGAACCGTGATTCGCTTCGCCTTCGCTCCGGACCCGGTGTGGGACTACATGAATGACAACGGGATGATCGTGGAGTGGGAAGACGAGTTCAACACCAGGGTCGTGACCAGCTCGACCTGGGACGAGTTCACCTTCTTCGCCGGCGGTCATGGTGACATCGTCTCCATTGGCACCCAGGAGGTGCCGGTGCTGGAGCAAGAGACGGAGATCAAGACGGTGACGTTCGGCAAGTACAACTTCCAACGGTCGCCGATGATGACCCGGGCCGACACCGGATACCAGGAATTGACCGACGTCCCGCCGGGATCACCGATCTGCGTGAGCAGCCCGGTGTCCAACACTCAGTTCTGGTCGGTGGCGATGAACGAGCTCCATGACATCGACTACTTCGTCGGCGGTGGCGATTACGAGCTCATCGTCAACGACCACTTCGTCAACCCGCAGAACCTGCTCAACGGGGACTGTGAGGCGGCGGTCATCATCCCCGAGGCGGCGGCGCCGTATCTGCGGACGGGTGAGCTGGTGCTGATGTACGACGGGCTCATGCCTTTCCAGCTCTACAACGAGTTCTCCGGGTTCGAGAGCGATGAGGGACATGTGATGTCCAATCTCTTCTCCTCCACCGAAGAGTTCTACGACGCCAACCCGGAAGCGGCCCAGGCCTTCCTGGTGTTGTGGGAGAGGGGCATCGAGGCGTGGTCCGACCCGGAGATCCAGGCCGAGATCATCGCCACCTACCCGCAGCATTTCGCCGTCGAGGCGGAAGAGGACATCGCCTACATCCAGGAGTTCATGGCGGGGGAGAACGACTGGTTCGTCGACACCGTCTATTTCACGGAGGAGTGGGTCGAGGCGGAACGGGCGATTTGGGACTTCATGGTCGACCTCCATCCCGACAACCAGAACAAGCTGGAGGAGGGATTCCCCCAGCCAAGGTTCGAGGTGGTGGCTGCACCCTGACCGAGACAGATGACCGGAGGTGGGCGAGCCTGGCGCCCGTCCACCTCCCCGACCCTGAGAGATAGGCTTCGATCGAGTGGCAACGACAGTCGACGAGAGGGCTCTGGGACCCAGGTCGGCGGAAGAGGAGCGTCTGCTCGCCCTCCGCAAGAAAGAGGTCCGGGACAGATGGATCTGGCGGATCGCCGGCTATGTGTTCTTCCTGGCCCTCTGGGCGCTCGTCTCACGAATCGTCGGCGACAACCTGATCCCGGGCCCGGTGAGGATTGCACGGACCATCCCCGAGCTGATCGAGACCGGCCGCTTCTTCTCGAGCTTCGGCGCCACCCTGACCCGGATCGGGATCGGGTTCGGCCTGGCATTCCTGATCGGAATCGTGATCGGCGTCCTCACCCAAAGTCGCTGGTGGAACGGCTTCTTCAGGGACGCGGTCACGATCAGCCTCGTCTCGCCTTCGCTTATCTGGGCTTTGACCGGACTCGTGATATGGGGCTTCGAGCCCCAGGGTTGGATCTTCGCCATCGTCATGACCACCTTCGCCGTAGTGACCGTGAACGTGGCCGAGGGGATCAGAGCGCTGCCCAAGGAACTGACCGACATGTCCCGCGCCTTCGGAGTCACCAATTGGCGCCGGCAGCGGGACATAGTGTTCCCGTTCCTCGCCCCGTTCGTCTTCACCGCCCTCAGGTTCGGGTTCTCGGTTGGATGGAAGGTCACCGTCCTCACCGAAGTGTTCTCGTCCAATGAGGGCATCGGCTTCGAGATGAGAGTTGCCTCTCAGCTGTTCCGTATGGACGAGCTGTTCGCCTGGGCCATCTCCTTCTTCATCTTCGCCCTCATCCTGGAGAAGCTGGTGTTGCAGCGTTACGAGCGGAAGTTCTTCCGCTGGCGTGTAGAGGCGTCGTCCTGATGGCGACGGTTGCTACACCCGCCCCCAGCGCCCCCAGGGGTCTGCCCACCTGGGTCAAGTCACCGAAGTTCGCCCGAATCCTCTTCCCGTTCGTGGTGCTCGGCGTCTGGTACTTCATCTACTACACCCTCGATTCGCGCATCTTCCCCTCACCGCAGACGGTGGCGGTGTTCATGTGGGAGGAGATCACCCTCACCAGCGGGGTCCGGTACTCGAGTGCGGCCGAGAACATCTATGTCCAGTTCGGCATCACCCTGATGCGGCTGACCATCGGCTTCGTCATCGCCCTGATCCTCGGCACGATCATCGGGTTGGCCGTTGGCATCTCGAAGAAGGTGGACGCCTTTTTCCACGACTGGGTGATGGGTGTTCTGGCCATGCCCGCCTTGGTGTATGCCCTGTTCCTCGGTCTCGCCCTCGGCTTCGGCAACCTCGGGCCCATCCTGGCGGTGGTCATCGCCGGTACTCCGTTCGTGATCCTCAATATCAGGGAAGGAGTGCGCAATACCCCGAAGGAGCTGATCGACATGGCTCGCTCCTTCGAGGTCCCCCAGAACAAGATCACCCGGCATGTCCTCCTCCCCTCCTTGATGCCGTTCTTCTTCGCCGCCATCCGCTACGCATACGCGGTGGGGTGGAAGGGTCTGGTCATCACCGAGGTCTTCGCCTCGGACCGGGGCATGGGGTGGACCATCAAGTTCTGGTACGACGCCCACCGCGCCCACGGTGTGA
>JALDXP010000195.1:0-5078 GCA_032154885.1 Actinomycetota bacterium | reverse complement strand
ACCGAGATCTCGCCCCAGCCCTCGCGACCCCGCAGCTCATGGACGTCGAAGGTGAAGATGTCAGCCGGGTCAGTCACGAGACCTTCGCTCAGAAGGAGATCGATCGTCTTGTATCCCATGTGTTCGATATCCATGCCGCCGCGTGAGCAGAAATGGAACAGCCATTCCCGGACCCGGGAGGGGCACTCGAACCCGCCCGTGCATCGGGCCACGGCCTCGCCCTCCACCCGCACGATGGGATTGCCACAGAAGGGACAAGTTGCCGGCATCGACCATTTTTTGAGTCTGCCCTTTCTCGCCGCCACGACCGGGCCGACCACCTCCGGGATGACATCGCCGGCCCGGCGGACTATCACCTGGTCCCCCACCCGCACGTCTTTCAGGGCCACCTGGTCGGCGTTGTGCAAGGTCGCCAGCCCCACGGTTGCGCCACCGACGAACACCGGCTCGAGAACGGCAAACGGGGTGGCGGCCCCGGTTCGCCCGATGTTGATCTGGATCCCCTTGAGCAAAGTGACCTGCTCCTCGGGCGGGAACTTGTAGGCGATTGCCCATCTCGGCGCCTTGGAGGTGAATCCGAGGGCAGCCTGATCGGCCAGTGAGTCGGCCTTGATCACCACGCCATCGGTCTGGTAGCCGGTCTCGTGACGCCCCTTTTCGGCCCTTTCCACATAGTCGAGCACCTCGTCGATGGTGCCCAGTCGCTCGCTCGCCGGGTTGGTTCTGAATCCGGCGTCACGGAGGTATTCCATGGTGTCGGTGTGGGTCTCGAATTCCGGCCCACCCTCGACCAGACCCAATTGGTAGACCCAGATGGCCAGGTTGCGCGACGCGGTGATCGTGGGATCCTTCTGGCGGACTGAGCCGGCGGCGGCATTCCGCGGGTTGGCAAAGATCCTGTCCTCCGCCTCGGCCTGTCGTCGATTCAGCTCCTCGAAGGCCTTCTCCGGCATGTAGACCTCGCCGCGTACCTCGAGGACCGACGGATGGGCCTTACCCAGCAGTCGCAGCGGAACCGACTTGATGGTTCGCAGATTGGCGGTGACATCCTCACCGGTGACACCGTCACCTCTCGTTGCCCCCGTCGCCAGGACACCGTCGCGGTAGGTGAGGACGACAGCGAGACCATCGATCTTCAACTCGGCGACATATCCAACCGGGGCCCTACCCAGTTGACGCTCCATACGCTGCTCCCAGGCGAGGAGCATGTCCGACGAGTCTGCATTGTCGAGTGAGAACAGGGGTCGGAGGTGCCGGACTGGTGCGAACAGGTCGCCCACCGGCGCCCCTACCCGCTGGGTCGGGCTGTCCGGAGTGACCAGCTGGGGATTCTCCTCCTCGATTCGACGCAGTTCGGCAATCAGAGCGTCGAACTGGGCGTCGGAGATGATGGGATCGTCGAGGACGTGATAGCGGTACAGATGCTCGTTGACCTGGGAGCGCAGCTCTTCGATCCGGCTTCCATCGGCAGGCATGTCGCCGACGTTACCGCCCTGTTGTCACACGAAAGTCTCGGTGATCAGCGCGCCACCGAGCACGCGATCATCGTCGTAGAACGCCACCGTTTGACCGGGCGCCACGGCCTCCTGAGGTTCGGCGAAGAGAAGCCGCTCGTCGTGCAACGTGGCGGGGACGGGCTCGCCATGGGCCCGGTACTGTGCCATCACCTGGCCCGAGAAGGGTGCTCCTTCGGTCCAGGTGACCTGCCCGAGCCCCACACCGGCCACCGCCAGCTCGTCGCGGCGGCCGAGAACGACAGTCGAGGATCCAGGGTCGATTCGGACGACGAACCTGGGCTCTCCCAGCGCAACTCCAAGCCCACGGCGCTGACCCACTGTGAAGCCCACGATCCCATCATGACTCCCGAGCTCGGTGCCGTCGCTCGCCACCAGCGGTCCGGGCTCGAAGACCTCCGGCGCGGCATCGCGGAGAAAACCCCGGTAGTCGCGCTGCCCGACGAAGCAGATGTCCATCGACTCCGGCTTGTCGGCGGTGCGCAGCCCCATCTCCGTTGCGATCGACCTGACTTCGGTCTTGGTCAGCTCACCCACTGGCAGCCTGATCCTCGACAGTTCGGACTGGGTCAGCATGGAGAGCACGTAGGACTGGTCCTTGGCGCGATCCCGTCCCCTTTGAAGCTGCCACGAGTCGTCGATGTGGCGATTACGGGCGTGGTGACCCGTGACCAGCACTTCGGAATCGAAATCGGCAAGACCGTTGAGGAGCCGGTCGAACTTCACGGTCCGATTGCACTCGATGCATGGATTGGGGGTGCGCCCCGAGCCGTAGTCCCGGACGAAGCGATGGACCACACCATCACGGAACTCATCGGTGTAGTCGAGCACGTAATAGGGGATGTCGAGCTGGGCCGCCACTCGTCGGGCGTCCTCTGCGTCGGATACTGTGCAGCATCCCGCCGTCGGCGCCTCCCCATTCGGCCCCGACCACAGCTTGAGGGTGACCCCCACGACGTCGTGGCCCGCTTGTCGCATCAGGGCAGCCGCTACCGAGGAGTCCACGCCACCCGACATGGCGACAAGGGCCCTCATCGCAGCTCCTCGATCAGTTCGATGACAATCGTGGCCGCCTCAATGCCCTCGTCGGCCGTGCTGTTCCAGCCGAAGCTGAAGCGGACGCTCTCCCGCGCCTCGCCCGGGCTCAGACCCATCGCCTCGAGCACATGGGAGACCTCCGACGCGCCCGACTGACACGCGGAGCCTGCCGAGGCCGCCACGCCGGCTCGATCGAGACGCATCAGCAGGGTCTCGTTACGCACCCCCGGAAACCTGACATTGAGGTGGTGCGAGGAGCGCGCGACCTCAGGTGTGTTCAGAACGGCATCCGGCAATGCGGCCAAGACTCGCTTCTCGAAATCGTCCCTGATCTGGCCGACCTGGCTTCGAAACCGCGATCGGTCGGCAAGGGCAGCCTCGATGGCCGTGGCGAGGCCGACGGCACCGGCGACATCATGGGTCCCGGAACGACGCCCGAGCTCCTGGCCCCCACCGTGCAGTACCGGCTCGAGCGCGGTGCCCTCGCGAACGTAGAGCAGGCCGGTGCCCTTGGGACCACCGAATTTGTGACCGGTGATGGTGAGGAGGTCTACACCGAGGTCGCCCACGTCGATCTCCTCGGAGGAGAAGGCTTGCACCGCATCGCTGTGGACCAGAACGTCGGGCTCGTGCTCGTCGATGGCAGAGACGATTCCCGCGATGTCCTGGATCACTCCGGTCTCGTTGTTGAGGTGCATCACCGAGACGACTGCGGTGTTGGCATCCACCACGTCGAGGAGTGATGGAAGATCGACCTGACCATGCCGGTCGACCCCGACCACGCTCGTCGGGACACCGAGGCGGCGCAGGAAGTCGGTGGTTTCGAGAACCGCTTCGTGCTCGGTGGCGACGGTGACCACCCCTCGCCGCGGAATGCTGCTCAGCGAGGCGCCCTTCAAGGCGAGGTTGTCAGACTCGGTTCCGCCGGATGTGAAAACGATCTCGCGCGGCCCGGCTCCGATGGCGACCGCGATCCTCTCCCTCGCCTCTTCCAGGGCGTTCTTGGCCCGTCTGGACACCTCATGGACGCCAGACGAATTGCCGAACACGTCGTCGGCGTAGGGGCGCATCGCCTCCCAGACTCCGGGACGCATCGGGGTGGTGGCGGCATGGTCGAGATAGATCATGTCGCCCCTAATTGTCGCAGGATGAGGGGGATGTCACGATTCACCACATGTCCCGGCCGATCGAAGTCAGCGTCCTCGTCGAAGCCCCACTGGCAAGGGTATGGGCCGAGCTGGCCGATTTCGCCTCGCACCCGCAGTGGATGGACGATGCGGCCACCGTCCGGTTCCTCACCTACAAGACCACCGGGCTCGGTACCCGGATCGAGGTCGCCACGCGTGTAGGTCCACTCCGAGCGACGGATGTCATGGAGGTCGTCAGATGGGAGGAGGAGCGGACGATCGTTGTCGAACACGTCGGAGCGGTGAAGGGACAGGGGACATTCGACCTTGGGCCAAGTGGCGACAGCACCGAGATGCGCTGGGTAGAGGATCTCCGGTTCCCCTGGTGGATGGGTGGACCGGTGGGACTGGCAGTGGCCCGACCCATTCTGGGACGAATTTGGCGGGGAAGTGTGATGCGGCTGAAGGAACGGGTGGAGCTCAGCGGCCCTTGAAGTCCGGATCGCGTTTGGCGATGAATGCGGCGACGCCCTCACGGGCATCCTCCGTCTTGAAGGAATCATTGAAGGCTTCGCGCTCGATGAGCAGCCCTTCGTCCACCGGCCGACCGAACCCGGCGTTCAGCGCCTTCTTGGCTGCGGCGATGGCTCGCGTTGCCTTCGTCGCCCATTCCCGGGCTGCCTCGAGTGTGGCGTCGAGCAAATCGTCGGAGGGAAAGACCTGGTCGGCGAGTCCGATCTGCAGCGCTTCCTCGGAGTCGACCTGTCGACCGGTCATGACCATCTCCTTGGCTCGCTGATACCCGACGATCCGGGCCAGACGCTGAGTTCCGCCGGCGCCAGGGATGAGACCGAGAAGGATCTCCGGCTGCCCGACCCGGGCATCGTCGGCGAGAAAACGGAAATCCGCTCCCATCGCCAGCTCGAGACCACCGCCCAATGCGTACCCGTGAACCGCGGCGACGGTTGGCTTCTCCAAGGACTCGAGGATCCCGATCGCCTCCTGCAGGGTCCACGCGCTGCGCTCTTCGACTCCGGCGTCGAACGTGGCCTGAAAGCCCTTGATGTCGGCTCCGGCGGCGAAATGGGGCTGCCCCGTCACTACGACCGCACGGATGGCAGGGTCGGTGCAGTCGGAGAACGCCTTTTTCAACTCTCGAGCGAAATCCTCGGTCATGGCGTTGACCGGAGGGCGATTCAGGGTGACGACGGCGACCGATTCTTCCGTGGTGACATCGACGAATTCCATCCAGCGAGAGTAGTTGGGGGCTTTGGGGCGACGATGGTGGGGGCGTTGCCCCTAGGTTCGTTGTCCGACGAGTTGTCGGAGTCGGGGGTCGAGTCTGGGCCGGATTGGTGGGTAGATGTGTCCGTCGGGTTTCCGGAAGATGGGTTTGTCG
>JALDXP010000194.1:0-5085 GCA_032154885.1 Actinomycetota bacterium | reverse complement strand
GAGGCGTTGATGTGGTTCGCCAACATGGGATGCATCGAGACCCATCCCTTCCACTCCCGTGAAGGTCGACTCGAGCACCCCGACTACGCCATCTTCGACTTCGATCCGGCGGAGGGATCCAACTGGGACCAGGTGGTGGAAGGTGCCCGGCTACTCGAGGTAGCCCTCACCCAGCTCGGTCTCACCGGCTATCCCAAGCTCTCCGGTGCGAGGGGTCTCCACGTCTATGTCCCACTCGAGCCGATCCATGAATTCTCGAGGGTGCGGCGCTTCGTCGGTGAGGTGGGCAATTACCTGGCGGCGGCCAGGCCAGACGCCCTGACCATGGAATGGGACAAGCCGAAGCGGAAGGGCAAGGTGTTCGTCGATCACAATCGGAACGCGTCCGGCCAGACCGTCGCCTCCGTCTATTCGGTCCGGCCCCGCCCGGGTGCGCCTGTCTCGGCGCCGCTGACCTGGAAGGAGCTGGGTGAGGTCGCCAACGGCGACATCACGATCGTCAACATCTGGGACCGTCTCCAGCGGTATGGCGACCTCTTCGCCCCCGTCGTAGCCGGCGGTCAAACCCTCGACGCTGCCGAGGAGGCTCTGGGGATCGCGTCAGGTTCGAAGTAATCGTCGCCTTGCTAGCGTCCTGTGATGGATCTGTACGCCCGGGTCAACATCCTGGGGGGCCTCTCGGTGCGGCTACCTCGGGGCCGGCTTGACGACGCCATTGCCCTCGACAATGACCCGATCAGGCGGGCCCGGCATTGGGCGGAGCAGGGCGTCGACTACATGCACATCGTCGATCTCGACGCTGCCGCGTATGGCGACTATCGCAATCGTGAGCTGATCGATCGGCTCATCGATGAAGTCCCGGTGCCGGTTCAGGTCGCCGGAGGCATTCGCTCCGAAGGTGAAGCGCAGCGTCTGATCGAAAAGGGGGCCTGGCGCATCGTCATGGGCACCGCAGCGATCGAGAACCAAAACATGGTCTGGGATCTATGTCGTGAGAACCCTGACAAGATCGCCGTATCGATCGACGTCCGGTCCGATGAGGAGATCGTGACCAAAGGCTGGACCCAGAACAGCGGTCGCTATCTCGAGGAGGCGCTCATCGAGATGTCGTCGGCCGGAGTGGTGGCATTTCTCGTGTCCGAGGCCGGTCGTGACGCCCTGGAGGACCCGCCCAACTTCCAGATCATGGCCGAGGCGCTGGCCACGGTCGAGCAGCCGGTGATTGCTGCTGGCGGGGTCAGGGACCTCGAGGACCTGCGCGACCTGTTGCGTCTCGAGGCGGCTGGGCGAAGCCTCGACGGGGTTGTCGTCGGCCGTGAGGTGACAGCCGGACGGTTCACCATCGAGGAGGCGAAGCAAGTCCTCGCCGGCGGTGGCCCGACGCGAGCCCCGGGCGGGGTTGTGGCCACCACCGTGCGTGTCGGGGTGGCCTCTTTGCAGAAATCCCTCGACTTCTACGGCGGGCTCGGCTTCACCCATGTCCGCACGCCGACGCAGGGTGTGGCGGCCGAGGTGATCGAGTCGGCGAAAGGGCAGCGGATCGAGTTGGTCGAGGGTCAAGATCGGCCCGCCGCCCTCACCTTCGTCGTCGACGACCTGGAGCGCTGGGGCCAGCACCTGAGCAGTCTCGATCTTCAGATGAGCGCTGGAGACAACATCATCGAGATCACCGACCCCGACGGGCTCAAGCTTCGGTTCGAGCAAGCCTGATTCGAGCCTCTCGAATCCCGGTCAGCCTTTGATCAGGGTCCGGGATTGTTCCCGGAGAAACTGGCGCAGGTACCAGGGGCCGCCCCCGCCGGCGCCGGATGTCCCCGATCCCTTCCAGCCGCCGAACGGATTGATGTCTGGCCAGGCGCCGGTTGTGGCTCCGGCCGCCCGGTTCACGTAAGTGACGCCCGCCTGGATCTCGTTGAACCAGGTGTCGATCTCCTCCTCCTCGCCACTGAAGAGCCCCGCTGTGAGACCGAAATCGGTGTCGTTTGAGAGGGCGATCCCTTCTTCCAACGACTTGACCTTGGTGACGGCCACGAAGGGCACGAACAGCTCTTCCTTCCAGACCCAAGAGTCGAGAGGGGCGCTGACCACAGTGGGTGCCACGTAGGACCCCTTCGCCATTTCGCCCTCGGTCAGCGCGACGCCCCCGGCCAGGACCTCGCCGCCACTGTTCTTCACCTCGTCCACCGCCTTCTGGAACCGCTCCACGGCGGCATTGTCGATGACAGGTCCCATGAAGGTTTGCTGCTCGAGCGGATTGCCGACAGCAACGGATCCAGTGGCCTCGACAAGCTTGTCGATCAGCTCGTCGTAGACCTCCTCTTCGACGTAGACCCTCGATGTTGCGCTGCACTTCTGGCCGCTGAGGCCGAATGCACCCCGGACGATTCCTTGTGTGGCCACGTCGAGATCGGCGCTCGAAGTCACGACGACCGGGTTTTTCCCACCCATCTCACACACCACGGGCTTTGGCCTCGTCTCGTTGACCGTCCGGTAGAGGTACATGCCCACCGGATAGGAGCCGGTGAAGGTGAGCCCGTCGACCTTGGGGTGATGGGCCAGGTAGTCCCCGATCTCGTCTCCACCGGTAACGACGTGGAGGGCCTCCTTGGGCAGGCCGGCCTCCAGCATCACCCGATGAAACTCGAGCGCCATCAGGGCCCCCTGGTTGGACGGCTTGATGACCACTGTGTTGCCGGTGATCAATGCTCCGGTGGAAGGGCCGCCGGCGAGCGCCATCGGGAAATTGAACGGTGAGATGACTCCCCAGACCCCGAACGGACGCAGCACCGAAGTGTTGGCGTCGTTGGGACCGTGAGAGCTCAGCGGAGTGATGAAACCCTCATGCTCGGTGATCTGACCTGCGTAGTAGCGGAGGAACTCAACGGTCTCGGCAACATCGCCCAGCGACTCGAGACGGTTCTTCCCGATCTCGTAGGACATCAGGGCCGCGAGCTCGAAGAGCTGGCTATCCATGTGATCCGCCGCCGCCAGCATGAGATCTCGCCGGCGTTCCCAGCCCCAAGCCTCCCATTCCGGTGCGAACGCCTTGGCGGCGGACACCGCGTCGTCCACGTCCTGGGTCACGGCCTGGGCATAGCGGCCAATGACGATCCCGGAGTCGATGGGCGACACCTCCTCGAAGAAATCCCTGTCCTTGCGATGCTTCCCATCGACAGCGACGCCGTGATCCTGCCCGAGCCGCGGCTTCACGCTCTCCAGGGCGTCCTCATAAGCCCTGTTCATCTCCTCGTTGTCTGTGGACATCGTGGCGTAGGTGATCTTCATCGGCATGGCTGTGCTCGTTGCGGGCTCATAGCAACCGACGTTAACCAATGGCCGGCAACCGAATCCGTGGAACCTGGTCGGCTACCGAAGCGAGCGGAGGCTGGCTAGCGTTTCTACCGCAGATGCCAGATTCACCGTGGGTTCTCTACTGGCCTCTCCTGCTTGTGGGGGCCTACCTCTTGGGGTCGATTCCGTTCGCCCAGGTCGTCGCGCGCCTCCGGGGGGTCGATCTTCGGCACGTCGGCAGCGGCAACGTCGGCGCCGGCAATCTCACCCGCGTCGCCGGTTGGCAATGGGGGCTGATCGGTGGGGTGCTCGACGGGCTCAAAGGCTTGTTCCCGGTTTTGATCGCTCAAGGCATGGGGTTTGGCAAAGGCGCCGCCGGGATGGTGGGGCTCATGGCCGTTGTCGGTCACAACTGGTCGGTTTTCCTGCGGGGTCGATCCGGGCGTGGCCTGGCTACGTCGGTGGGTTTGTTGCTCGCCCTCGATCCGGTGCTGCTCGTCTGGACCACGGGCTGGTCGGTGGCCGGCTGGAAGATCGGTGGGGGTGTGGCCGGCTTCCTGGGATGGGGTCTCCTGCCCATCGTCTCCACTGCCATGGGTCGACCAGCGACTGAGTCTCTGGTCCTTCTGGCGCTCTCGATGGTCATCATGGGCCGCCGGATGCAGGGCAACCCCGACAGCGCGCGGGGGATGCGTCCGGCCATGAGGCGTGCCATCTTCGATACCGATCCGGGTGGTGGGGACTTCCCGCAGAGCGCGGACGACCTGCTGACTCCATGAGCCCGAAGCGGGTGGCATGGATCGCGGTCATCGCCGCGATCGTTTACGCCGGTTTCGCCGGTTTCATCCTCAACAACTTCGAACTGCCGGAGATGAACGCGTACGCGTGGGGTCTGGTCGCGCTCGCTGCGATCGCCCAGATCACGGCGAGCTGGTTCTACGGGTTGCTCTACAAGGAGTCGGTGGAAGAGGCCGGTGGTGAGCTCAGGGCCTTTTCTGCGTTCAAAGCAGCACTGGTGGGCGCAGGTGTGGCACGGCTCATCCCGGCCGGCGGGGCCATCACCCCGGTGGCGATGGGCTGGACCGTCCGGGATGAGGAGCCCGGCACGACCGGCGCCGCAGTCCGGGCCGTCCTGCTCAACTATGCCGGTCTGTTGATGATGACCGGTGTGGGCCTCCTCCTGGCTCGTCCCCAGGATTCAGCCCGGATCGCATCGATCAGCCTGACCGTTCTCGCTCCGTTTGTCCTCCTCGCCGGGGTCCTACTCATGTTTGGCTCCGGGAAGCTGGGGTCCCTCTCCCGATTCCTGCCCAAGGCCATTCGCAAGCGTCTCGACACCACCGTCATCGACCATCTCCCCGGACCTGAATCGCAGACCTACATCTGGTGTCGCCTGATCCTCGAGGGCACCGCACTCGGCCTCGTGCTCATCGCCTTCGGGATCGACGTCAATGTGTTCCAGGTCATGGCCGCCTTCGGCGCAGCGTCGATCGCCGGAGGACTCCCCGGCACCCCCGGCGGGCTCGGTGTCACCGAGGCGGGGCTCGTATTCATCCTCAGCGCGTACGGCTTCCCCGCGGCCACGACGGTGGCGCCCGTGCTCATCTACCGGATCGTTTCCTATTGGCTGCCGGCGGCCCTCAGCTTCTTCGCCGGTGGAATGACGTTCCTGAAGTCGCCGGAGGCGAAGGCCGCCGCCGAGGTCGATTACGAAGGACAGCGGTGAAGTAGCCTCGGGTCATGCCCGAGACCATCGACTTCAGCCTTCCCAACCAGGACGGGGAGACCGTCAGC
>JALDXP010000193.1:0-5085 GCA_032154885.1 Actinomycetota bacterium | reverse complement strand
CTGACCTACGACGACACCAAGGCCGCCGTGAGCCATCAAGAGGCATTCGAGGCCGTCGTCTTTCCCCTCGCTCCGGTTCTCGCGCCAGATTCTGTCAAGGAAGTCGATCACGACGCCAGGGATTTCCTTCCCGACCCGCCGCAGGGGGCGGCATATGTGCTCCCCGAGCCAAAGATCGACTCCAAGTCCTACTGGAGCGCCCTGGGCAGCGACCTCACCAATCATCTGGTCGGGGCAAGGCGGATGACCGTCTTCAAGAACGCGGCGCTGAAGCTGTACTCCCGACCCGGCGAGTCACGGGAGGATTTTGCAGCAAGAGCTACGACCTCAGCCGAGGCCGCGGTAGACGAGGCCATCACCAAACTGAGGGACAAGCACGCTGCCAGGTTGGAGCGGGCCCACGCCGCCCTTGCCAGGGCCGAGAATCGGGTGGCAGACCTGGAGACAACGGCAGGCTCGAAACAGACGGAGGAGCTGCTGTCCGGGGCAGGGGACATCATCGGGGTCCTATTCGGAGGCAAGACCAGATCCAACCCGCTCGGCCAGGCGGCACGTCGGCGCTCAGCCGCCAGTCAGGCCCGAGCCCGAGCCGAGAACGCGAAGGCGACGCTCACCAAGGAACAGGTCGAACTCGAGACGTTGAAAGCCGACCTCGAGGACGAGGTGGCCGACCTCGAAGACGATTTCGCCGCCAAGGCGGAATCCATCGAGGAAGTGGAGATCCCCCTCGAGAAGAGTGATGTCAGGGTCGTCGAGTTGAAGCTCGTCTGGATCCCCACCGGATAACGGCGAGCTAAACCGTGTCGACGAGGGCCTTGAGAAGGTCCCGGATCGAGACCACACCGAGTAAGGACCCGTCGTCATCCAGCACCGGCAGGTGGCGATAGCCCGACTCGGCTATCCAAGCCGCGGCATCCCAGACGTCGAGATCGGGATCAAAGGTGTCAGGCTCGCCGCTCATGATCGATGAGACCGTGGTGCCCGGGTCGATGCCCTCGGCGACGGTGCGCCTGATGTCTCGCTCGGTGATCAGCCCCACCAGTTCCCGCCCCTCGACCACCGCCAGCGAGCCGATGTCGGACCCCTCCATCGCGACGGCGGCCTCGAGCAGGGTCGTGTCCGGACCACAAACATGAGGACTGTCGCTAACGAGATCACCCAGACGCATCGGACGTCACGTTAGGCGACGCCCCACGCCTTACCTGAGGTACGTAGCGCCGTATATGGGGCTACGACGACATAGAACCGAGGGTTGTGGTCTTCTGTGATCGCCTGGCGCCATATATGGCGTCAGGAACCTCAGGTAGGCGCGATCAGACCAGGTCTGCTTCGCGGATGCCGAAGGAGGGGTGGCGGAGACGGCAGAGAGCCAGCTTCTCCAGCTGGCGGATCCGCTCCCGCGTCAGGTTGAACTCGTCGCCGATCTCCTCGAGGGTGCGGGGGACGCCGTCATAGAAGCCGTAGCGGAGGGCGAGGATCCGGCCCTCGCGCTCAGGGAGACGCTCGATGGAGACGCGCAGCGAGTTGGCCACGTCCATCTCCTCGGTCATCTGCACCGGGTCGGCGGCGTCCTCGTCCTCGATGAAGTCACCCAACTGGGCTCCGTCCTCACCGATCGGCTGCTCCAGTGAGACGGTGTCGGCGACGCTCAGGGCGAGCTCGACCTTGTCTGCTGTGACACCCGCCTCCTCGGCTATCTCTTCGGGTCTGGGATCACGCCCCAACTCGGCCTTGAGCGAGGCCTGCGCAGCGCGGACCGCGGCCAGCGTGTCATGGAGATGGACAGGAATGCGAACCGTTCGGGACTTGTCGGCGATCGCCCGGGTGATGGCCTGACGGATCCACCAAGTGGCATAGGTCGAGAATTTGAAACCCTTGCGCCAGTCGAATTTCTCGACGGCGCGGATGAGGCCCAGGTTGCCCTCCTGGATCAGGTCGAGGAAGTCGATCCCGGAGGTGTTGGCGTAGCGACGGGCATTGGCGACGACGAGACGGAGGTTGGCGGTGAGGAAGTCGTCCTTGGCTTGAGCCCCGCGCCGGGCCATCCGGCGTAATTCCATTTCCTCCCGCTTGCCGCTGTACTCGCCTTTCTCCAGCCTCTCGGCCGCCTCTTCGCCGGCCTCGATCTTCTGGGCCAACTCGACCTCCTGCTCGGCGGTGAGCAGGTCGTACTCGCCAATGGCCGTCAAGTACTGGGAAACCAGGTCTGTGGTGAGACGCCCGCGCTCATCGGTCAGCTTCGAATGAAGCCGGATGCGGGGTTTCTCGGTCTTATCAGTACGCGTTTCAGCGGCTGGCATCTAAATCAAGTCCTCCTGAGCCCGTCGGGCAGAGAATCTCCCGGACGCCCAACTATGACACATGCAGGGTGGTTTGTGAACCCCCCTCTTTGCACGGCACCGCGCCGTTTCGCATGATCGGGGAGACCCACATTGTACCGTGGCCATAGAGGTAGTCCATGACGAAATCCACGGTTGCCGACATGACAACACCCTTCCCCTACCCCTTTGTTCCCCAGAACTAACGAAAGGACGAGATGCCGAGCACAGCCCCGGGGGTCGACGAGTTCCTGGCCAAGCTGCCGGACGATCAGTTTGCCGCCCTGCAGAACCTTCGAGAGATGATCAGACTCGCCGCCCCGGAGGCAGAGGAGCGAATCGGCTACGGGGTGCCCGCCTTCTACTACAAGAAGCGGCCCCTGGTCTCGTATTCCGCCGGGAAGAACCACTGCGCCTTCTATGTGCAGAGCCCGGCGGTGATGGAGGCGCACCAGGTAGAGCTCGCCGATTACGACACGGCCAAGGGCACGGTGAGGTTCCACGCCGACTCGCCGCTACCGGCCACCCTGGTCGAGAACTTGGTCAAGGCCCGGATGGCGGAGACCGACGCGGTCTGATCGATGGCTCACAACTCCCGGTGGTGAGCCCTCGGCTCGAGCACCCGGACCAACGTGCCGGAGGCGCCCGGCAGATCGGCCCACGATTCGATATCCAGCTCGATGACCGCCACGGTTGCGGTCTTCATCTCGGCACGAGCCCCGGTCACAGCCGACACCAGCATCGACCACGTTGGCTGATGGCCGACAAGCATGAGCGTGTTCACGTTCGGCGCCGACGCTCCTCGTTCGAGCACGCCTTTTGGGCCTTCGTCGTATAGCGAGCGGTCGAGAACGAGATCGCTGTCCCAGTTCCCGCTTTCGGTGGCCAACTCCGCAGTGGTCCTGGCTCGCAACGCTGTGGAGCTGATGATCAGATCTGGCACCAGACCCTCGTCCGCCAGGACCCGACCCATGAGCCGGGCGCTCTTCAGCCCGCGATCGTTGAGAGGGCGGTCGTGATCGGAGTCGTAGTCGGCATCCCAATCCGACTTGGCGTGACGCATCAGCAGAAGCGTCTTCATTGAACTGTGGCCCTACCCGAGTAGGCGGCCGGCGGTCGTGAAGACCCTCGAGTCGGGGTAGTCGGCGCAGTAGTTGTACAGATAGGCGACTCGGATCCTCCCATCGGGGGCCACCACGAACTCGCCCGATTGCATCCAGGGATCGTCGACGAGTGGCCTTCCTTGTGAGCGACGATCCTCCTGGAACCGGCGGCCCGTCTCCTCCCCCAACTCGCAGTACTCGTCCGGTGCGTCGTAGAGAGCCTGCTCGAGGGCCCAATGGCCGAGACCGAAGGCCTTGTGCGCGCTGTACCCGGGATCGGAATACATCGTCACCGGGATCTCATACCGCTCCTTATATCGGGCTACCCGCTCCAGATCCGCCGGGGCAACGATCACGACATTCAGGCCGGAATCGACGTACGCCTGGTGCTCTTCCTTGAGCCGCTCCCCGCGCTCCAGGCCGCAACCGCATCCGAGATGCCTCCACAGGAGGACGAGGGCAGGTTGGCTCTCCCAGACCGAGGCGAGCGACACGGAGACCCCACGCTCGTCAACCACGTCCACGACGGGGGCAAGATCTCCCCGGTGCAGGGGATTGCCTTCGATGGTGGGGCCAGCGAGCCAACCTTGCATCCAGCGCTGCTCCGCCGACAAATAGAGCGCCTGGATGTCCTGTTCGGTCACGTTCCCTCCGTCGATTCGCCGCGTTCGGCGACCCTAATCGGGTGTACCTTCGACATCGATGCCGAACCGTCTTGCCGATGCCACATCGCCGTATCTCCTGCAGCACAAGGACAACCCGGTGGATTGGCACGAGTGGGGCGAGGCAGCCTTCGTCGAATCACGCCGACGAGACGTGCCCGTCCTCCTGAGCGTTGGTTATGCCGCCTGCCACTGGTGTCACGTGATGGCACATGAGTCGTTCGAGGACGTGGAAACCGCGACGGAGATGAATCGTCTCTACGTCAACGTCAAGGTCGACAGGGAGGAGCGCCCGGATGTCGACAGCATCTACATGGAGGCCGTCCAGACCATGACCGGCCAGGGGGGCTGGCCGATGACAGTGTGGCTCACTCCCGACGGACGGCCTTTCTACGCCGGCACCTATTTCCCCAACACCGACCGGCACGGAATGCCCTCGTTTCGAACGGTCATGCGGGCCGTGTCGGACGCGTGGGACAACAGGCGCGACGAGGTGCTTGGCCAATCCACCCGGCTCACCGAAGCGATCAGCCGGCGCATCCCACGCTCGGAGGACGAGCCTGGGACTGATCAGCTGAAACGGGCATACGAGTCCTTGGCCTCGTCCTTCGATCCGATCAACGGGGGATTCGGTGGGGCCCCCAAGTTCCCCCAGGAGCCGGAGCTCGACTTCCTGTTGCACGTACGAAGGGAGACCTGGGCCGAGCGCGCGGGCCACATGCTGAAGGTGACGCTCTCCGAGATGGCAGACGGCGGGATACACGATCAAATCGGGGGTGGCTTCGCCCGGTACTCCGTAGACGCCCAGTGGCTCGTGCCCCATTTCGAGAAGATGCTGTACGACAACGCCCAGTTGGCGCGAATCTACCTGTGGGCCGGGATCGAGCTCGATGAGCCGCGCTTCGTCGACGTTGCCAGGTCCACATTGGGATACATGCTTGGTGACCTTCGGCATCCTGACGGCGGGTTCTTCTCAGCCGAGGACGCCGACTCCGAAGGGGT
>JALDXP010000192.1:0-5088 GCA_032154885.1 Actinomycetota bacterium | reverse complement strand
CCCGTACCAAGCTGTCCCCGGCGGCGATGGAGGCGACACACGACATCGACTTCTCTCTCTGGTGCCTCGAGCCCCGCCGACCGGTACGGGTCTACTCTCAGGTGGCGTGGGGGGCGCGTCAGGATCAGGGCGTCCCCGACACCCAGATCATCGTCATCACCATGGACGACGGAGTGACCGTCACGATCAGTGCCGGATGGTCGCTGCCTCCTGGCTATCCGAACTTCTCCACCACCTGGATCGAGTTCCTCGGTACCGAGGGGGCGCTCATCATGGACGCCAGCCACAAGGACATCGTCCTGAACACCATCAAGGATGGGGTCCAGTTCCCTCTCTCGACCATGCCAGGGGAGTACGTGGACCATGTGTACGCCGGCCCGATGGAGAGGGAGACGATCCATTTCCTCGAGGCCGTCGCCTACGACCGGCCGGTGATGGTCGAGCCGCGATTGGCCCGTCTCACGATGGAGGTCTATCTGGCGGCGGATCTCTCGGTGGAAACCGGTCAGGTCGTCGAGTTGCCCGTCCCGATCGACGAGAGCCAACCCAGCCTGCTCAGCGCGATCACAAGCTGAGCTCCCCCGGTTACAGTCCGCTGGCTATCCGAGGGGAGAAACGGCGTGGGCAGGCAACGGGCTGTCGTTCTGTCAATGCTGGTCTTCGTTGCAGCATGTGGCGGGTCAACTTCCCAGGAACCCTCCGCTACGACCGGTTCGACCTCGAGTGTGTCGGTTGCCAGTACCACGACTCCGACCTTTGTGACTTCGACCGCCGCGAGCTCGACCCTGAGCTACGTCGCGTTCGGAGACTCATGGCCCGAGGGCGCCCATTGCAACGGATGCACTCCTTTCCCCGAGCTGTGGCTGGAAGCTCTCGAAGAGCAGACCGGAGCGGAGGTCCAATTCTTCGACTTCATGGGGGAACGCGAGAGGAGCACCTCCGAGAGCAAGATGAGCGCCAGTCTCCTCGGCAGTCTTCAGACGAACGAGGAGACTAGAACCGCCGTGGCCGATGCGGATGTGATCCTCATCGCCACCGGGCCCAACGAGATTGGAGACGCTGCCGAGGCGGTGCAGGCGGACACCTGCGGGGGTGCCGACGGATTTGATTGCATCCGAGCTTTGGGGGAGACGTGGACTACCAACTTCGATCAGATCCTCACTGAAATCGAGACCTTGCGAAAGGGAAATGCCACCGCTATCCGGCTGGTCAGCGCGGCCAACCCCTTCGTGTTGTACCCGGAGATGAACGAGGGTATGCCGGCGGACTTCGCCACTACCGGTGGGGCCCTTATGTTCGAGCTCCTTACGGGTGCCATGTGCGATGCTGCCGCGGCCCACGAAGCCGTGTGCATAGACGCGCGACCGCTGATCCAAGTCTCCGAGGACTCACCGGAATCTATGCAGGCGGTTGCCGACGCCCTGGCCGCCACCGGACTGGCCGAGTTGGGCTGAGGCCAGCCAAAACTCTGATCACAAGCTGAGCTCGGCGCGGCTGCGCAACCGGTGGCTAGCTACGAAGGCCAGGCAGGCGATGACGCACATCACCGTGACGAATAGCCAGGCTCCCGGGTAGTTGCCACGCCCGGCCAGCCATCCCACGACCAGAGGGCCGATGACAGTGCCGGTCAGGTTTCCCGAGAGCACCACTCCCGAGGCCCGGGCGGGCAGGTGGGGGTAGCTGTGGACCACCGTGAAGAAGATGATTCCTGGCCAACCCCATGCCCCGAGCAGGGCGATCGGCATTGCCACCAGGTACGGGCCAGGTGTGGATGAGATGAGGAGGACGAAGGCGCCGAACGCCCCCGCCGCGGTCATCCAGGCCATCTCAGTGAACCCGATGCTCTCGTTGCGGTCCACCAGCCACCCCGCCCCCAAACGGACCAGCACGACCAGCAGCGAACAGCCGGCCAGCACCGCCCCGGCCGCTGCCTCACCGATCCCGATGTCCACCGCAGAAGGGACCACGAACAGAGAGAGCCCATTGCCGCCCATTGCACCGGCGATGCCGCCAATGGCGAGGAACACGAGGGACCTCGGTGGCCGGCCGATGGGCCCTTCGTTTCTCGCCGCGGCACGCGCCATGTCGAGGTGGGGAGCCGATATGGCCAAGGTCAACGCGATCATGCCGGCCAGCACGAAAGCCCACCGCCACCCGAAGGCAAGACCGATGACGGGGAGCGAGATGCCGGCCAGGACACTCGCCAATGGGACCGCAGCCTGCTTGGCCCCGAACCCGACACCCTGCCGCTCCCTGGCCACCCCGTCGAAGATCGCCAGATTCGAAGCAACCTGGGTCAGCCCGTTGCCCATGCCACCGATGGCAGTGGCCAGGGGGATGACCCACCAGATGAGGGCTGTGCCCGCTATGAGACAGGCGGCCAGGGTGAGCAAGGCCCCGAAGCGGAGACTCCGGCCCGGGCCGAGTCGCGCCACCACCCGCCCGGCAGGGTTGGCGCCGAGGGCTGCTGCGCCGAAGTAGGCGGCGGTGGCGAGGCCGAGCTGGCCCACTCGAAAACCGATGTCCTCTTCCAACTGGAGGACCTGGGCACTGACCAGGGCGAGGGGCAAAAGGCACGTACCCGTGAAGACCACCGCGGTGAGCAGCGGGCGCTTGGCCAGAGTCGAGCTGAGTCGGTTGGTCATCTCGGTGTCTCGAGGGCGAGTCGGATCACGTGTAGCGCAGCGATGGTGGCAAAGCTGCGCACCCGCTCATCGTCACCACCGAAGTCGAATGCCCGAGTCATCCCCCCGGCCGGGGTGGTCACTTCCATCTCGACCCGACGCGTGGTTCGTGGGCCCTCATCGAGATCAGGGCCGATTGGACCGACAGTGAGCATGACGTCCGCCGGTGGCGGCCGGCCAGTGCCGATCACGGCACCTGCGAAGAGCTGCGCCCCGGCGATGGCGAGGCTGCTGCCCACCTGACCCAGGGTCGCCTCCTCCTGGGTCGCCACTGTCCATCCCTGGGCCGCCAGACGCTCGACCACGATGCTCTCCACCGTGTCGTCGTCCGCCGCGAACACCGACTCGCCCAGGCTGTCCCTTATCTTGTGTTCGACAGGGGCGATGAGCTCCTCGGCAGTGGCCTCGTCGGCAGCCTTGGCGCTGATACGGATCTTGACCTCCATGTCGCTGATCAGGAAGGCCACAGACGGGTTAGCCGACTCGAACAGATCATCGAGGGCTTCGGCAATCCGCGACTCGCCGATACCCCAGGTGCGAAGAAGACGGCTGCGCAGGACGCTCGTCTGACCGGACATGCGACGGAGCCGGGGGATGACCTGTCCGTCGAGCATGGCCCGCATCTCCACCGGGACGCCGGGGACGGCCAACATCCACTTTCCTTCGTGCTCTAGAGCCACACCGAGGGCAACACCATTCGCGTTGGGCAAACCTTCGGCACCTTCTGGCAGGTCTGCCATCCGCAACACACTTGGGTTGACCGATCCGGATTGATTGCGGACTCTGGATTCGATCCAGGCCGCGTGCTCGGGGTCTCGGACCATGATCCGGCCGGCGACCCGGGCCATCGCCTCCCGGGTCAGGTCGTCCTGGGTGGGACCGATTCCTCCGGTGAGGATGATGGCGTCGGCACGGCCGAGTGCGTCCCCGATCGCCGAGATGAGTCGGTCCAGGTTGTCACCCACTGTCACCTGGAAGTGGGCATCGAATCCCTCCTCGGCGAGCCGTGCACCGATGAAGGCAGCGTTCGTGTTGGCGATCTGCCCGATCAAGAGCTCGGTCCCCACTGAGATCACTTCTACGATCAATTTCCCGGCTCCCAGAGCCCGAATTTCCAATTGGGATCGCCGGGGACCATGGTCCCGTCGAACTGACTGGCCACCCCCATCTCCCGGGTTCGGGCCAGCGCACGGTTGCCGAGGGCCAATTGTCCCGGCTCCCACTCGGCCAAAGCGGAGAGCACTTCGCCATCAGTGGCGAGCAGGGCGTCCCGCAGCGCCCAACCGTCGGCGCAGGCCTTGGCCTGACCGGCGGCGACGTGAGGACGGAGACCGATGGCGGCGTCGCCAATCAGACACAGCCTGCCGAACGCCATGTTTGGGCTTTCCAGATCGAACACCGCCTGGATCAATGGCTCATCACAACCCACGACGACCTCGAGCAGGGTTGGCGCCAGGACCTCTGCGGCGGTGGACCTCATTTCCGTCAGATGCTCCTCCCGGATCGTGCCCGGTGGCATCGTCCCGGCGCGTTGCAGTCCGTGCTGGTCTCGCATCAGGTCCTCGAAAGGACCGCCGAGCGGGTAGTTGCGATACCAGACGAAGTTGATGACGCGATGGGGCGGAGTCGTCCGACCCTCATGATCGGGGATGGCGTAGACCAGGATGTGGCCGTGGTCGAGCACCTGATAGATCATCGAATCGGCCAGATCGGCCCGGGCCTGCTCGGACAGGGTGGCCTCCGGGGTAGTCCCTCGCCAGGCGACGTATCCGGCGTACGTCGGCATCGCCTCGGGCATGAGGATCGAACGAGCGGTGGAGAGCAGACCGTCGGCGCATACCAGGAGGTCGCCTTTCACAGACGAGCCGTCGGCGAGATGAAGTGTCACCTGGTCGGGTCGGTTGTCGAAGCCGACCACCTCCTTGCCGAGGTGATAGTGGTCAGATTCGAAGGCCTCCAGGAGGGATCGGTAGATCGTGCTCCATCCACTGAATCGGAAGTGATCCGGGTCGGCGCTGAGGACATTTCCTTCCCGGTCCACGTAGGTCCAATAGGTGAGCTCGAGGCTGACCCGATCGTCTGCACCGCCCCGTTCTGTGAAGTAGCGCTCGGTTATGGGGAGGACGACTATCCCGGCTCCACGGTCCTCGAGAGCGGCTTGGCTTCGCTCGAAGACATCGACCTCGCATCCCAGGTCACGAAGCAGAACTGCTGCGGTCAGCCCGCCTATCGACCCACCGGCGACGAGGGCCCGCGGCCACCCCATACCGGCCTGTCAGTCCAGCAGCTCGACGGTCACGAACCGGAGGGTGGAGTCGCCGACGTTCTCCAGGTCGTGGATGAGAGCAGTCTCGTGGGTGTGCTCCAGGTACTTGGTCTCCCCGCCCAGATAGTCGCGTACGAC
>JALDXP010000191.1:0-5105 GCA_032154885.1 Actinomycetota bacterium | reverse complement strand
CACAACAAAGAGATGGCGATGCTCACCCTCGACAGCCAGCGTCAGTACGAGGAGATGGGGGTCAACGTCACCTGCGGCGGGATCGAGGTCGCCCGCACCGAGGAACGGATGGAGGAGCTCCGGAGGCGGATGAGCTCGGCGAAGAACTGGGACATGGAGGCACATCTGGTGACCCCGGCGGAGATCAAGGAGCTGGTCCCCTTCATCAACGAGGAGATCCTCCTCGGTGGCTGTTACTTCCCCACGGTGTCGGCCGTCGACTCGCTGCGGGCGGGGACGCTCTTCAGGGAGAAGGCAACCGGTATGGGAGCGCTTCAGACCATGGCCAACACCGAGATCCTCGACATCGAGACCGATCGAGGAAGGGTCACCGCGGTCGTCACCGACAAGGGCCGTGTCGAGGCGGAGTATGTCGTGATCGCCTGCGGGGTGTGGAGCCCCCGGATCGCCCGCATGGCCGGGGCCAGCATCCCTCTCACCCCAGCAGTGCACCAGATGATCGACGTCGGGCCGATCCCGATCCTCCAGGAGTCCGGGAAAGAGCTCGCCTTCCCCATCGTGCGCGACATGGACACCTTCATGTACGAGCGACAGACCTCCGGGTCGATGGAAGTCGGCTCCTACGCCCTTCGTCCCATCTTCCACTCCCCAGATGAGATCCCATCCATCGCCGAGGCACGGCTCTCCCCGACCGAGCTGCCCTTCACCGAGGACGACTTCGACACCCAGCTGGAGGACGCACTCGAGCTGATGCCCGAGATCCTCTCCCAAGCGGAGATCAAGTACGCCATCAACGGCCTCCTCTCCCTCACCCCCGACGCCATGCCGTTGATCGGTGAGACGGTCGAGGTGCGAAATCTCTGGTCGGCGGCTGCGATCTGGATCAAGGAAGGCCCGGGCACGGGTCGGGCGGTGGCTGAGTGGATGACCAACGGGTATCCCGAGCTAGACCCGCACGCCTCGGACATCGCCCGCTTCTACCCCTACGCCCGCACCGAGCACCACATTCGGGCTCGCTGTGCGGAGCATTTCAACAAGACGTACGGGATCGTCCATCCCCGGGAGCAGTGGGCCTCGGAACGGGACAAGAGGCTCTCTCCGGTTCATTCCCGCACCGCCGAGCTGGGCGCGGTCTACTTCGAGGCCGGCGGTTGGGAGCGCCCGCACTGGTATGAGTCGAACGCTCCTCTCGTCGACCAATACGGGATCGAGGACCGCCCCCACGAATGGGACCGGCGCTGGTGGTCGCCGATCCAAAACGCCGAACACCTGGCCATGCGGGAAAAGGTGGGTCTCGTCGACCTGGCGCCGTTCGTCATCTTCGACTTCAACGGTCCCGGAGTCGTCGAATACATCCAGCAGATGACGGTCAACAACGCCGATCTGGCTGTCGGCCGTTCGGTATACACCCCACTGCTCACCGGGTCCGGGGGGTTCAAGGCCGATCTGACTGTGCTCAGGCTCGGCGAGGAACATTTCAGGGTGATCACCGGAGCCTTCGACGGGCCGAGGGACAAGCACTGGTTCCGGAGCCATCTCCCCGAGGACGGGTCGGTCCATATGAGCGATTCCACGTCGGCCTACACCACCATCGGGGTCTGGGGCCCCGAGGCGCGCAAACTCGTCTCATCGATCACGGATCACGACCTCTCCAACGAGGCTTTCCCATACGGGACGACCCAGGCGGTCGACTTCGGCTCGATCAACGCCCGGCTCTTCAGGATCTCCTATGTCGGCGATCTGGGCTGGGAGGTCTACGTACCCGCAGATGCCGGTCGTCCGATGTGGGACCGGCTGTGGGAGGCCGGCAAGGACCTCGGAGTCGTGGCCGTCGGCGCCGGGGTGTACGGGACCACAGGGCGTCTCGAGAAGGGCTACCGCCTGATGGGCTCCGAGCTGGAGAGTGAGTACAACCCCGTGGAGGCGGGATTGGCCAGACCGCGCGTCAAGGATCACGACTTCATCGGGAAGGAGGCATATCTGTCCGCCCGGGAGGAGGAGCCGGCGGCGATCCTGTGCACCCTCACCGTGGAAGACCATGTCTCCCCCCGCGATGGGATAAAGCGCTACCCGACCGGGCGGGAGCCGATCACCATGCCCGACGGCGGCCGGATCATCGACCGGAAGGGTCGGCCGTCGTACGTCACCACCGCTGGGGCGGGGCCCTCGGTGGGCAAGTTCCTCTTGATGGCCTACCTGCCGCCGGAACACGCCGTCGTGGGCAGCGACCTCGCCGTGATGTACATGAACGAGCTGTATCCGGTGAAGGTGGCGGTCGCCGGATCGACCCCATTGTTCGACCCCGACGACGCCCGGATGAAGGGGTGAGGACCCTCGTCTGCATCAAGCGGGTCCCCGCTCCCGGCGCCCGCATCGTCCTCACCGATGATCGACAGGCGATCGACGCCCGACACCTGCCGTTCACGACCAGCCCTCACGAGGAGTGTGCCGTCGAGGAGGCGGTCCGGATCAAGGAGCAACACGGCGGCACGGTGGTCGTGATGACACTCGGTCCGGCTGAGGCCGAAGAGCAACTTCGCTATGCCGTGTCGGTGGGCGCCGACGAGGCGGTGCTGCTCGAGACTGACGGGGCCGATTGGGACCCGCAGGCGACGGCTGCCGCTCTCGCCGCCAAGATTGGAGAGCTCGAGGCCGGAGATGGCCGGTTCGATCTCATCCTCTTCGGGAACGAGTCGGCTGATTCAGGCGGATACCAGGTGGGGATCCGGGTGGCTCATGCCCTGGAGCGCCCCATGGTGGGTGGGATCAAGGGCGTCGACATAGATGGCGAGACGATGGTCGCAAGGCGGGAGACCGACGCCGGATTCGAGGTCTACCGGCTCCCAATGCCGGCGGTCGTGGCGGTCAAAGAGGGGATCAACCTCCCCCGTTATCCGACTCTCCCTTCCCGGCTCAGGGCCAAGAAGGTGGAGGTGGTGAGCGCCGCCCCGGAACATTCGCCGGGTGGCCTTCGGATGCTTCTTCTCGTCAACCCACCCGAGGTGGCCAGTTCGACCACGATCCTCGGCCAGGGACCCGAGGCTGCTTCGGCAGTGGCGGATATGTTCGAAGAGCTGGGACTGCTGTGAGCCGGGTCCTCGTTTTCGTCGAGCACGAAGCCGGAGTGCCGCTCGAGACGTCCCTTCAGGCCATCACCCTGGCCGGCCCCCTCGGTGAGGTGTGTTCGGTGAGCATCGGGGCATCTCAAGTCGTAGGCGTGGCGCGACACATCGAGGTCGAGCACCCGATTTTGTCCGACTACGCCCCGGAGGCCATCGCCGAGGCTCTGGCCCAGCTGATCGGAGCGGAGTCGCCCTCCGCCGTGTTCGCCTCCGGGACCGAGCGGGGCAACGAGGTGATGGCGCACGTGGCCGCCGTGCTCGACCTCCCGCTGGCAACGAATGTGACCGAAGTACATCCCGGCGCTGAGTCATGGGAACTGACCCGGACCCGTTGGGGAGGGAGCCTCCTCGAGGAGGCGTCACTTACCGCGTCGGTGAAGCTGGCCACGGTGGCGCCACATGCGTTCGAAGCTTCCAACGCGCCGGTCGACGTCGATGCCGAAACCTTTGAGCCGGACCTGCCCGAAGCGCTGGAGCGGACCCGGGTCGTGGAGCGTGTGACTGTTTCCGAAGGGATCACTCTCACCACTGCCCCGGTGGTGGTGAGCGGGGGCCGGGGAGTCGGCTCGCCCGAGGGTTTCGGGATCCTCGAGGAGTTGGCGGGGTTACTGGGAGGCGCGGTCGGTTGCTCTCGGGTTGTCACCAACAACGGATGGCGACCGCACTCCGACCAGGTCGGTCAGACGGGAACCCGCGTCGCCCCCAATCTCTATGTGGCCTGCGGGATCTCGGGTGCGGTCCAGCATTGGGTCGGGATGATGGCCTCGAAGAACGTGCTGGCCATCAACAACGACCCCGAAGCTCCAATGGTGACCAAGGCCGACTACGCCGTGATCGGCGACCTACACCCAATCCTCGAGGCGGTGGTGGCGGAAGTGAAGCGGAGGAAACAATCTGCAACCTGAGGTTCTGCGTAACGGATCCGTTACAAGTGCTCTCAGCTTCGTGCGAATCGGGAAAGGAGGAAAGCCACCCGACTGAACTCGAGAGAGTTCGTAACACATACGTGACGTGCAACCTCAGGTTGGTAGTAGCACCTACCAGAGCGAGCCGGCCGACACCCGGAGGTCTTCCATCGTGATCCCACGGGCGGCGTCACTGCAGAGGAATAGGGCCAGGGCGCCGATCTCGGTCGGCGAGATGAGACGGCCCTGGGGGTTGGTCTTCTCCACATCGGAGATGTACTCCTCCCCCGAGCGCTGCTCCTGCTTCTCGGCGATGTCGGACATCCACTCCCGGCCGAACGAGGTATCGACCCAGGTCGGGCTGATCGCATTGCAGGTGACGCCGTGCGGGGCACCCTCCAGGGCGACGCACGTGGTCAGCCCGACTACACCGGCCTTGGATGCGCAATAGGCGCCCGAAGTGGCCGCACCAACCGACGCCGCTGTCGAGGCGATATTGATGATCCGGCCCCAACCTCTCTCGATCATCCCGGGCAGCGTTCGCTTGATTGCCCGGTAGGTGCCGGTGAGATTGACGTCGATCACCTTGTCCCACAGTGCGTCCGGATGCCCAACGATGGTCTGCTCGGCGGTGATACCAGCGGCGTTGGCGAGGATGTCGACCGGGCCAAACCGGTCGACGGTCGCCTGATGAAATGCCTCGATCGAATCATCCGACGTGACATCGAGATCGAGGCCGAGGCACTCAACCCCTTCCCCCTCGATGACAGAGACTGCGTGATCCATCTGCTCCTGACCCGGGATGTGGACCACTTCACCTTCGGTCTTGGAGCCTGCCGACAGGAGGGACCCGATACTGACATTGGCACCTTCCGAGGCAAACGCCTGAGCCATTGCCAGCCCCATCCCCGATGCCCCACCAGTCACCATGGCGGTCTTGCCCGCCAGGAAGCGATCAGCCACTTCCCTCACCTCCCTCTCCGATTCCTACCTAGTACGGCGCCTCGACGTCGCCCATCTCCACGTACACGCTCTTCACCTGGGTGTAGTGGTTGATGGTGACCAGGCTGTTCTCCCG
>JALDXP010000190.1:0-5167 GCA_032154885.1 Actinomycetota bacterium | reverse complement strand
GCGCCGACGAAGGTGCTTCGCCGAACGGCGCGGCCACGCACTGCGACCGCGTTCGTCTCGGACTCGCTTCGCCAGTCGATTCTCAATGGGGATCTGGTCGGCGGCACCAGGTTGAGCCTCGCCGAGGTCGCTTCGACCTACGACGTGAGCACCACTCCGGCGCGGGAGGCACTACGCGAGCTCTCGTTCGAGGGCCTGGTTCGGATCGACAATTACCGGGGTGGGGTGGTCACCGCTGTGACCAAGGCGGAGGTCGAGGAGATCGTGAGGATTCGCCAGGTGCTGGAGCCGATGGCCGCGCGGGAAGCGGTGGAGGGGATGACTCCGGAGATCTTGGACGACGCCAGGGTCATTCTCGACGAGATGGCTGCCTCCGATTCCTGGGATGTATGGGTTCAGGGCAATCGAGCGTTTCACAGGAAGATCTATGACGCCTCAACCTCACGCAGGCTGGTGTCGCTGATCAAGAGCCTCCAGGACACCCAGGTGGTGTTCGTGAGCGCCACCCTGAGAAAGAGCCCGCTGCTCAAGGAGACCGCGACCAAGGATCACAACGACATGATCGAGGCGATCGTCGCAGGCGATGCCGATCGTCTGATCGAGATCACACTGCGGCATCTGACCATCCCCATTCGGGACTGACCGGTGCCCGAGATCCCGACCTGTCTACCCCCGGTGCGTGACACGCGGCGGGCGAATCTGGTCTTGCCCTCGGGCTCGGTGGACTGTCATACCCACGTGTTCGTGGACGGCTACCCGATGATCTCCGGACGCGGGTACAACCCTCCGCAGTCGACGCTCGAGGACATGTTGGGCATGCACTCGATGCTCGGGATCGACCGAGTGGTCCTGACCCAACCGTCGGTCTATGGGACCGACAACTCGGCGATGCTCGACGCGGTCGCGCGCATCCCCGATCGAGCCCGAGCCGTTGTCGCCGTTGGAGGCGACACTTCGGACGGCGAGTTGGAGTCGCTACATGCACGCGGGGCGCGAGGGATCCGACTCAATCTCGACAATGTGGGTGGGATGCCGGTCGAGCTGGACGAGGTCCCTGGTCTGGTCAAGCGGATCGCCGCATTGGACTGGCACGTCGAGTTCCTCTTCCAGGGACACGAGCTGCCCGGTCTTCTCCCGCTGCTCCGCTCGCTCGACGCCCCGGTGTCGATCGGCCATTTCGCGTACATGCCGGCAGCCGAGGGATTGGGCTATAGGCCGTTCCAAGCTCTGCTCGACCTGGTCGCCGAGGGAAACACCTGGGTCAAGCTGTCGGCCCCGAATCGGCTGGGAGTTGGCGACCTGCCGCCCTGGCCTGACGTCGTCCCTCTCGCCCGGGCATTGATCGAGGCCAACCCCGATCGGATGCTCTGGGCCAGCGACTGGCCCCACCCAAACAAGTTCGTGGTCCAGCCCAACGATGCCGACTTGCTGGAGCAATTAGAGCTGTGGGCCCCCGACGAAGACCTGCGGCGCCGCATCCTGGTCGACAACCCGACTTCCCTCTACGTGTTCTGATGGCTGGTTCCATCGCTTTCATCGGCTTGGGGCTCATGGGCTCTCGCATGTCCCGCCATCTCCTTGCCGCCGGGCACGCGGTACGGGGCTACGACCCCGACCCGGCGCGATCGGTGGAGTTCGAGAAGAAGGGCGGGCAAGTCGCTGGGTCGCCGGCTGAGGCTGTGGACGGCTGCTGGGCCGCGCTGCTCTCCCTACCCACCTCCGACGTGTCACGAGAGGTTTGTCTGGGTGAGGAAGGCATAGCCCGATCGGGGGTGTCGCCCTTATACGTCTACGACACCACCACGGGCCGACCCGACGATGCCGTCGAGATCGCGGCAGGGCTCGACGAGGTGGGCGTCGTCTACTCGGACACCACCGTCAGCGGGAACAGCGAGGTGGCCGAGAAGGGCGAGCTGGTCGTGATGCTGGGCGGGTCGGAGGACGCCTACCTGCGAGGCAGGTCCATCTTCGAGGCAATCGGTCGCTCCCACCATCATGTCGGGCCTGTTGGCTCCGCCTCCCGAATGAAGCTGATCGTGAACCACGCCCTGACAGTTCAGAGGATGGCGCTGGCCGAGGCCCTGGTCGTTGCCGAGCTCTCCGGGATGGAACTCGACACGGCTCTCGATGTGTTGAAAGACTCCCTGGCCTATTCCAAGGTCATGGACGTCTGGGGAGATCGCATGGTCGCCGGCGATCACGAGTTTCCTTACGCCCGGCTGCGGCAGAGCCACAAGGACGCTCGCCTAATCGTCGATCACGGGGTCGAACTGGGTGCGACCATGGATCTGGCCCGGGTCGCCCGGGAAGCACTGGCCGAGGGCGAGGAGACCGGACTGGCAGACATGGACAACTCCTCGGTCATGGAGGTAGTCCGACGTCGGGCCGGCATCGGCCGGGTGGAAACGCCCCCCTCCCCGGCTGCGCCGGTACTCCCCCCTACGGGGGGAGAAATATGATCCTATATTGTGCATGATATGAGGAGGACCATTTGAACCCGGGTTCCGTCATCGACATCCATTGCCATCGGGAATGTGGTCCGGCGGCGGCATTGGTCAGACCGGAAGCGGAAAAGTTGGGCCGAAAGCCGCTTCATTTCGGCAACGAGCTGACCAAGGAGGTCAATCGCAAACAGCTCGAGGACCTCCGCCCCAAGATGGAGGACGTCGAGGTCAGGCTGGCGGAGATGGATGCGATGGGTGTCGACGTCCAGGCGCTCAGTCTCTCTCCCTATCAACTGTTCCACTGGGCGGAGGGCGATCTCGCCGCCCGTGCTTTCGCAACCGTCAACGACGACCTCGCCGTGCTGGTAGCCGGTCATCCCGACCGGTTCCTCGGTCTGGGTGCCGTACCACTCCAGGACCCCGTCGCCGCCATCGCGGAGCTGAGGAGATGCTCCGAAGAGCTCGGATTCCGGGGAATCGAGATGGCTACCCACATCGAGGGCGAGGAGCTATCCAGCCCTCGCTTCGAGGACTTCTGGAGTGCGGTGGAGGAGCTCAGCATGGTCGTCTTCATCCACCCCACCGGGTTCACAGATCCGGCCAGGTTCACCGACCACTTTTTCTTCAACACCATCGGGCACCCCCTCGAAGAGACGATCTGTGCCGGACGTCTCGTCTTCGACGGGGTGATGGAGCGTCATCCAGGTCTGAAGTTCGTCTTCGCCCACGGTGGGGGATACCTGCCCGCCTATGCCGGCCGATTCGATCACGCCTATCACGCTCGCGAGGACGTGCGTCATGGCCTGCCCCGGCCCCCCAGCGAATATCTGTCCAGCTTCTATTTCGACACAATGGTGTTCGAAGCCGACCAGCTGGGGTTCCTCATCGACAAGTACGGTGCGGACCATGTCTTGCTTGGCACGGACTACCCATACGACATGGGTGAGACCGATCCCCTCGGCCTCGTCAACAAGGTGAGCGGTCTGGATCCCGACGACGTCGACCTGATCGTTGGGGGAAATGCGGCCCGTCTGCTCGGGATCGAGCGATGAGAGGGGAGGGCGTCGGTCTCGCTGTCATCGGTTGTGGCACAGTTGGCCGCATCCGCGCTGTCCTGGCTCGGGAGCATCCGGCGGTTGACTGGATCGGGCTCTGCGACATCGATGCCGACGTCGCCAAGACCCTGGGCGAAGACGTAGACGCCGACCTGGTAACCACCGACCTGGACGAGTTGCTGGGGAGACCAGAGGTGACAGCCGTCATCATCGCCACCGCCGAGAACGAGCACGTCGCTCCGATCCTCGCTGCCGTCGAATTGGGCAAGCCGCTCTTCATCGAAAAACCTTTGGCCACCGACCCGGTGGACTCCGCCCGAGTGCTCCAGGCCATCGAGGCGGCGGGAATCGACGCGGTCATGGGGTACACCCAACGGTTCCGCCGGCGCTTCCAAACCGTGAAGCAGCGTCTGCGGGACGGTCAAATCGGTGAGGTCACCAGCGTCGTCACCCGGGCCTTCATGAACCGGATGGTCCCCGATGCCACGCTCCGCAAGACCAGTGAGCGCTCCAACCTGACCCCGATGGTCGTCTCCGGCACTCACAGTCTCGACATGTGCATGTGGCTGATGGAGCCACATGAGCCTGTGGAGGTATATGCCAGGTCCGTCGATGCCACCCTGGGTGAGATGGGGACCAAGGACGCCACATTCGGTCTCTTCACCATGGACAACGGGGTCATCTGGAGCATGAACATCAGTTGGGCCCTGCCCACGGTCTGGCCGGGTGCGGTCTACGGCCTGGAGATCGGGATCGTCGGGACCAAAGGGGTGATCGACATCGAGGACACGCATCGTGACGTGGTGTTGGCGACGCAGATTCCTCAGCCGGCCGGTTACACATCCAAGGGATACGAGCCCGACTCCCAGCGCTATGTCGACTTCCTCGGCAGCTACCCGCCAGGAGATGTCTCCGACGGGTTGTTGTGGGGCCCGATGCGCGAAGAGACGATGACATGGCTCAACCGTCTCGCCAGCGGTGTAGCCACTCCCCACGCCACCGCTCGGGACGGACACAGGAACCTGATTCTCACCATGGCGATGGACCTCTCCGCCCGGACCGGGCGCCCGGTCGAGCTACCCATCGCCCCCGAAGCCCTCATCTGAAAGGACTCAACATGCAACCGCTCAGCGTCGGGATCATCGGCACCGGATGGTGCGGCGGGATCAGGGCAGTGGCTGCAGCGAACAGCGCTCTGGTCGGATCCCTTCACCTTGCCGAGATCAACAACGAGCGTCTCTCCGACGTGGCGGCGCGTACCGGCGCCGTTACTGCCACCACCGACTGGGAGGAGCTCGTCGCTGACACCGGGATCCACGCGCTGATGATCTCGGCCACCCCCGAGACACTTCATTACCCGATGGCCAAGGCCGCCTTGGAGGCGGGCAAGCACGTTCTGTTGGAGAAGCCGATATCGATCACGCTCGAGGAGGCCGACGAGTTGATCCGTATCGCCGAGGCCAAGAACCTCAAATTCACCATTGGCTACTCGCAGCGATTCAACGCCAAGCAGGCTCTGGTCAAGCGAAGCCTGAACGACGGCACGTTGGGCGATCCCGTGAGTGTGTTGGTGAGCCGTCACATCACCCGCTCGCTCGGGGCGAAGATCGGTTCCCGTACCAAGCTGTCCCCGGCGGCGATGGAGGCGACACACGACATCGACTTCTC
>JALDXP010000189.1:0-5216 GCA_032154885.1 Actinomycetota bacterium | reverse complement strand
CTGGACCCTCTGGACCCTCTGGCCCTTCCGGTCCCGTTGCCCCGGTTGCGCCGGTCGGCCCCGGATCGCCCTGTTCGCCATCGACGCCCTGAATGCCTTGAATCCCCTGTGGGCCTTCGGGACCGGCAGGTCCAATGGATCCAGTAGCCCCGGTCGGTCCCGGTGGCCCGACAATCTGGCCCACGTCCACCCACCCACTGCCGTTCCAAATCCACAGGTTGCCGTCCGCCTCGACGATGTACCCGGTCCCGGCGTCGCCCGGTCCTAGCCCCGAGGGAAGGTCAGGGACAGTCGGAACCGATCCCACCAACGTCACGGAGGTGCCTTGCGGTCCCTCCGGGCCGGTGGGTCCGGTTGCCCCGGTTGCCCCCGTCGCCCCTACTGGGCCTTGGATGCCCTGGATGCCCTGGGGTCCGGTCGGGCCGGGATCGCCTTGTGGCCCTGCCGGGCCGGTTGCCCCGGTCGGCCCTGTCGGTCCAGCCGGGCCTTCTGGCCCTGGGGGGCCTCCCGAGCCGGGCGTCTCCGAGAAGGCCAGCAAGGTCGTCCCATACCGGATTAGCCACACCAGCCCCCCGACGAGCGGGGCGTTGGCCCCGGTGTAGGGAATGTCCTCAAGAACCGTGCCAGTGATGTCGACGTTGATGAGGTGGGTGGTGGCGTTGACGGCGACCACCTCCCCCCGGTACATCTGCATCGGGCGGTCGATCCGCTGATCGGCCAGCATCGTGAAGGGGTTGGCTACCGGCACTAGGTCGGCCCCCCTAGCGGGACACCCTCGAACCGCGTCACGACGCTCATGCGCGCCGAGCTACCCAAGTTCATCGAGAGCTGGTCGATGATGTGATCTTCGACCACCCCATCGGGGAACTCGACCGAGATGCGATCCCCCGGCTCCAAGAGCGGGTTGTAGACGACCGAGAGGTTGAGGCCGCGGATCGAGCCGGTGTATTGCTTGAGGCGCTCGGTGGCGATCTTGTTGGCGGTGGCGTCGTTGGGGACGTGGGCGTACTCCTCTTGGAAGAAGATGTTGCGTCTCCCGAATGGCCCGTCGTAGTAGGTGGGCGAGGACGGGACGTTGTCGTACTTGTAGAACTGCTTGGACTTGATCTCGCCGGTTGTGTCGTCGGTGGGGGTGAACTCGATGCCGACCGCGTTGTATTGGTTAGTCCGGGAAAACTCCTCCCCGACGTTTTCGATGGTCCCGTCCTCCCCGAGAGTCAGCTCCAAGACCGGGGGGCCGGGGAGCGTGTAGGGGGCGAGGGTGAACCTTCCCAGCGCGTCACACGACACCACCCCGCCTATCGCCTCGGCCAGCCGCTGCATCTCCTCCAGGCGATTGGCTCCTTGGGCCAGTGACTTCCCTGGGGCCGGCCGCAAGGTGGTGTCGATCGAAGGGTGGACGATGAAGGGCTCGGTCAGCACCGCTGGGGGCGGGGCGGCGGCAGGGGCGGTCAACTCGGCAATCAGCCGCTTGATGAGGTTGAGGTAGGTGTTGTTGAGGGGCTGGGGGGTGGGAAGCTGGAACTCGTCGAGGAGCATCGTCCGGTCGAAAGCCACTATCTCGGTCGAGGCGGTCGTTGCCGACCGGGAGATGTCTTGGACTCGGAGCGTCGCCAGCACCACCCACACCAGCGATGAGGTTTGCTCGGCTCCGAGCGGGTTGACGGCGTGCTCGATCCTCACCACCCCATCCCGAGTCGTGGTCGCTTCCAGGGCGTCACGAGAGGGAGTGGTGGTGAAGTCCTCTCCGACCGTGATGGTGGCGGAGCGGCGAATCTGGGCCAGCCCGTCCAACTCGAACTGGACCGCCGTCACCGGGAGCACCCCCATGCTGGTCCCTGCCGGGTTCATCACCGTCAGTCGCAGATGGGCCTTGTGGGTGTACCGCAGCTGCTCCAGGTATCGGGAGTGCGGCGGCGCGATCACGGATACCCCGCCGTCTGGTACCAGGTGTTGCCGGTGGCCCGGAGCGCGTCCCAGGTGCCGTAGATGTCGAGGACGCTTTGCCACGGGATCGCCAAGACGGGGAGGACGTAGGTGGCCGGAGGCCGGTCCACCTCCTGCACGTCACAAATCCACCGCCGGGACGACTCCCCGCCATAGCCAATCGTGCGCTCCTCGGTGACGACCTCGAGACTCAAGAACACCGGGTCGTCGTAGCCGAAGTCGGAGCGGGCGGCGAACATGATGACCGGGTATTCGATGAGCCGGAGGAAGTTGCGCCGGTCGAAGTCCTCCATCGTCAAGAACGAGATCGAGCCACGCGGCATCAGCCTCCCCCACGACACCGACACCGGGCCCTTCCGCCCCAGGACCGGGACGGTGTCTTGGATCATCGAGTGCTCCCTGGGGGAGATGCCGTCCCACTCCACGAACAGCGTCATCCCGAACTCCCACCGGCCCACCGGCATGATGTAATCCCCGCCGTAGTCCACGATCCCCGCATCCGCATAGAGGATCAGGGTCGAGTCGTCGGGATAGGTGATGTAGGCGGTGTAGGTGAGGTTCCGACCCTGGGGAGCCTCGTAGTCGTAGCCAATGAACCCATCGGACACAATCGGCGCATCGACAATCCCCCGGACCCGAATCTCGGTGTTGTCGTAGGTGCGCCGGGTGATCGTGACGGTGGCGCCCTCGGGCGGCTCTTCCACACCCTGGACGGAGAGGTAGACGAATTGGCCCTGGGCCTGGGCGACGAAGGTGGGTCCTGTCGGCTCCGGCTCGGGGAACCACTCCGTGTACCACTTCTCGGCCAGGTAGCTCTCAATGAGGGCGATGTCCCCCGCCGACACCTCGCCGTCGTAGACCAGGCACTCGAACATGGTGAAGCCGGATTGCCCTCCTCCGTCGTGACCCATGCGGAAGCTGTTGCTGGTGGCCAGGCCGACGTTGCCGCTGACCCGTTGGGTCTGCTCGGCTCGGACGAAAGACCCGGTGCCCTTGTGCACGTAGGTCCAGATGCACGGTGCGCCGGGGAGGGAATTGTCGGTGAACTCGATGAAGGAGAACTCGCTCTGGCCGAATATCCACCGCCCGACCGACGACCACAGCGCCGTGAAGAGGTAGCCGTTGGAGTAGAGCATGTTCTTGACCGCCCCGGTGTTCTCCGGGTTCGTCATCACGAAGAAGATGGTGACGTCGTTGAGGGACGGCCCGATCACTCCCAAGTAGTCGCCTCCCTCAAAGACCACCCCAGGGTGGTTGTTGATGGCGTTGATCTGGTAGTGGGGAGTGGTCCCGTTAGGGACGGCGATGGTGTCTAGCTCGTAGGACCCGTTCACCCCCATCCAAGTCTCGACCGGATCACCGTTCTCCAAGACCAAATCGTTCGAGTCCCACCCCAAGAGGAGGGTGTTGGTGATAACGGGGCGGATCGGCTCGGGCATCTACCTTCTCCCTCTCACCACGCGGATTGCGTTGTCGGATTCCTGCACGACCAGCTCGGTCGAAATCATCCCCCGCAGCTCCTGATCACCGATGAAGACGTTGACCTGAGGTGTGGCGGATAGCGCCTGGTTCTCCAAGTTGTCGGCGCTCTCCTCGTTGAAGATGTCTCCCGGCTTGGGCCGGACGGTGGGGCCGGATCGGATCGACCCACCCAAAGCATCCTCGATGCGATCCCGGAGCCACTCGGCCAGCCGATCCATCCACGGCCCGTCGTCCTCGGGGAGCCACTCCAACACGTCGATTTCGATGGAGTCGAGGGTGTCTTGGATCGTCGTCACCAACCCGTCCGGCCCCGTCATCGCCTCGATCATCTGCTCGTTGACCGTCTCGAGGTGTCCAAGCATGTCGTCGAACTCCTGCTCGACGGGATCGGTGAGGCCGACCGACTCCTCAGACATCATCTTGTCCCACCGGTCCTGGTGGTCCAGCATCGTGCCGCCTATGTCGAACAGCGACGTGTCGATTTGGGGGATGCCCGCCGAGAGGCCACCCGCCACCCCACCAGCCAACCCCTGGCCCGCATCCTTCATCTGCTTCGCCCAAGGCAGAACCGTCTCGTAGACCAGCTCGGCTATCTCGATCGCAGAAGCCTCGATCACCTTCATCTCGCCCTTCAGCCCATCGACCAGCGCCTGGGCCTCCGCCACCCCCACCGCGTGCCACTGCTTCGCCCCGTAAGCAGCCATCTGGTCGGCCAGGGTCGTGATCTGGCTTTGGAGGGCGTTGGTCTCGGAGACAGCCGCTGCGCCCCCTTCGACCAATCCCCGCACGATGTCTCCGGCTTGCTCCGGCCCGGCCGCGAACAGCTGGGCGAGAAGGTCGGGGTCCAGCCCCGCTCCCCGCAGCTGCTTGATCCCGGCGAAGAACTCCCGCAGGGCCTTCAGCCGACGCTTCAGCGCCTCGGTGAATGTCTCCTGGGTCTCAATCTCCTCCACCACGAAGAAGCCCTGGGCGGCGATGTGACGCCAGCGCTGCTCGGTCTGCTCCTCGACGGAGAGGGCGTTGGCGAAGTCGAGGGCGGTCTGGCGCAATCCCTCGGCAAACTTGTCCCGGGCATCGATCGCCTTTTGGAGCGCATCCTCGGCGTTCGCCAGCTTCTCAGCGACCAACTCACGCCGCTCCGCCAGCCGGATCAGTGCCTCGGTCGAGTCCACCAGCATGTCGACGATGCCCCGCTGACCGAGGGCAGTCATGATCTCGATGAGCTTGGCGCCCATGTTGACGATGGAGTCGATGGTGGCGGTGAAGCCCTCTGAGCCGAGCAGTCCCTCCTCCAGGTCGGAGCGCCGCCCGAAGATGCGCCGGGTCAGCTCATACAGCTCGTTCATCTCCTTGTTGAGCTCGGACACCGCCCCGGCTGCCCCGTCCTTGCCCGCCTCCTCCGCGACGTGCTCCATCATCTCGCCGGTGTTGGCGAACTCGGGAGTGGCCTCCTTGCCGAACTCCTCCACCTCCACGTTCAGGTTCTGGACCCCTCGGACAAGGTCCAAGGTCGAGTCGAGCGCCCTGGCTCCCGCTGTCGTGAGGTCACCGAAGGACGCCACCCCATTCCTGAGCGAGTCGAAGGTGTCTTGGACCGCCCCTCTCGCCCCTCCGGTGAAGAAGGCGAAGAACACTCGGATCAGCCCGATCACGACCCCGATAGCCGCGTACAGCGTCCCGAAGGCAGCGATGACGACGTTGATGCCGGAGATGATGGAGCCGAAGGCGATGGCGAAGGCGATCCCGATGAAGGGGGCGACCTGCTTCACCACATTCCAAATCGAGGC
>JALDXP010000188.1:0-5218 GCA_032154885.1 Actinomycetota bacterium | reverse complement strand
TTGATGGCGAACACGAAGCCGGCGGCGATGACGATGGCGAGAGCGGCCGCGGCGATGCCGAGACCCTTACCCGAACGTCCTGTCCTTGTGGTGGTACCCGGCTGGGTAGCACTCGTTGACATGGTGTCTCCCTTCCCGTATCGGGAGCGCTTTGCCCCCGTCATTGGTAGGAGCCGATGCGTTAGGTCCTGATACATGCTTGACGAAAAGAAGGGGCCGTCCAGGACGACCCCTTCTTCCGCCCCGAGGTCGGGAGCTAACCGCCCGCGACCTCCCTGTTTCCCGTCCTATGCGACTGATCGTTGCCAAGCGGACTTGACGCACCTTCGGTGTTGCGGCTTCCCGTTGGGCGTTCATCTCGACCTTCACCCGGCGTGAGTCGCTCACGTCAGGCCGGGCTGGCTGCACCAGGCTCCTGTTCGGACGGCGACCGGCTTCCCTCGTGTGACACTCGTGGACATGCGGAGCCCGTCGTGCGGCGCGAACCGTGTCCCCACGTCGTTGGAGAGAGCAAGAACGAGCCCGGTGATACTCGGAGGGTTACCAGGAACGAACGCGGTTGATCGCGATCCGGATCAGCGCGGAGTAATCGTCGGAGAATTGCTCCGGGGTCCAACCGAGCCTCTCGATCTGGCCCAGATACTTGGCGAGGTAGGCGGGAACCTGATGTGGCGGGGTTGGTGACTCGACCAGCTCGGCAGTGCCCTCGAAGGTGGTCATCGAATCTCCCACAGCGTCGGTGCGGAGGTTGAAGGCGACTTTCTGATTGGCGGATATGTTGTGCAACTTCGTGGCGTCAGGCTTGCTGTAGACCAGGAGGTCATCGTCGTCGCGGAGGAACCAGACCACGGAGCTCTGCGGCTGTCCGGATTCGGTGACCGTGGTCAGCCAGCCAACCAGGTCGCCGTCCAGTCGGGTGGTCAGCTCGGGTCGCGTCTCCAGCATCGACGCAAGTTAGCGATTGCTGGCGAGCACTCCGACCTGCCCGATCATCTCCAATGTCTCGGTGCCTTCCGCGGTGGAGAGGAATTCCCCGGTGGCCATCTCGATGGCGTTCACCTTCGGGGTCTGAACCCAGGTCGAGGCATATGCGATTGACCCTGTATCGGTGAACGTCACCGGTCCCCACCATTGTTCCGGGGTCTCAGGCGGATAGTGAACTCGAACACTGAGGTCCGATGGATCGAGCAAATACAGGCCAGTCGACTCCGACAAGGAGACTGACTCCGATTCCTCGGTCGTGTATCCGGACCCGAGCAGGGTCCCGTTGGGCGAGACCCAGATGTCGGAGATCGGCTCGTCGTTGCGACCCACCGTCTCCCATGTCGTGGTATCGATGGCCTTGACGCCGGCGGGCCTCGTTATCACCATCCAGTCGTCATCGTCTTCGATCAACTCCACGGAGCGTGTGGCGATGTGGAGGAACCGAGCGTCGGGGCTGAGGGCGCTCATTCGTCTGGTTCCGGTTCCGAGGTCACCTGTCCCGGCTACCGCGTGCTCCACGACGGATCCTGTTCTCACGTCGACCTCAGAAACGACATCCTCGTCACCATGTGCGACCAGGAGCCGTGTCCCGGCTGGGTCCCAGCTGAAGGAGGGCGAGGTGTAGAGATACCCGGCCCAGGGGCCCTGGCTGACGGGCTCGACGGTACCGATCCGCACCTCGGGTACGGGGATCTCGTTGACGACGGCCCCAGCCTCGTCGAGGGCAATGGTGGATACGAACACCTGCTCCGTTTGCCCCGACCCCGGCTCTGCCGGTTTGCTGCCATAGAACAGGAAGAGAGCGTCTGATACCGGCTCGGCCCCCCACACTGCGTAGTTGGCGGGTAGGGAGGCGATCAGGGTCGATCCGGTTGAGTCGGTTGAAGCAAAACGAAATTCGATGCTTGATCGGTACCTGACGAAATAGACGCTTCCGAATTCGTTGACATGGAACATGAAGTCGCCGGACTCGGGCCATGTCATCACCGGTAGCCAGGACTGGAGATCGACGAGACGCATTTCGGGAGCCCCGCTTCCGTCTGCGTCGACCGTTGCCGCAAGATATCTGCCATCGGGCGAAGCAACCCATCCCCAGAGAGCGTCGCCCATCGGGATCGGATCGAACGCGGTCATCGCTTCCAGCGACACCGGGTCCACTCTTTGTAGGGCGACCCGCTCGGAATCGAGGGTCGTGGTGGGCGCCGGTCGCGTGGTGGTCGACGGTCCGATCGTTGGGGTGGAGGCGAAGGCGTCGGGTGGGGCCGTCGGTTGTGGAGGTGTGGACGACTCGGTGCAGGCGGCCAGAGCCAAGATCCAGGCGACAAGTAGGGCCAATCCTCGGCGTGACGCCATGTGTTACTCCCTGGGGACAAGGCTATCAACGGCGCCCACCAGAACCAGGTTCCGGGCTATTTCTTCTTGGCCAGGTCCCCGAGGATCTGTTGTGAGGCGAAACGCCCGGGAGCACCCATGACGCAGCCACCGGGGTGGGTTCCCGAGCCACATTGGTAGTAGCCCTCGATCGGGGTGCGGTACTGGTTCCAGCCGGGTGCGGGGCGGAAGAAGAACATCTGGGGGGCGAGGAACTCTCCGGCAAAGATGTTGCCTTCGGTCAGGCCGACCACCCGCTCGATGTCGAGTGGTGTCACCACCTCCCGATGGAGCACCAGGTCGCCAAACCCGGGGAAGAATCCTTCCAGAGTCTTCTGCACCACATCTCCGAACCGGTCCCGCTCGGTGTCCCAGTCACTTTCCTTCAGGTGATACGGGGCGTACTGGATGAAGCAAGACATCACCGCCTTGCCCGGAGGGGCCATGTCCGGATCGACGTTGGACTGGATGCACCCGTCGATATATGGCTTCTGCGAGTACCACCCATACTTGGCGTCGTCGAAGGCTCGCTCGAGATAGTCGAGTGAGGGGCCCATGTTGATGAATCCCCGGTACTGGTCTGAGCGGCCCTCGAGCCCGGGGTAGGTGGGGTTGGCGTCGAGGGCGAAGTTGACCTTGGCTGAGGTGCCCTGGAACTTGAACCGGCGGATGTTCTCCACGAGATCCGTTGGCAACTCCCGAGGATCCACGAGCTGCATGAAGGTGCGCCTGGGGTCGACGGCGCTGACCACGGTCTTCGCCTCCAACTCGGTGCCGTCTTCCAGCATCACCCCGGTGGCGCGCCCGTTCTTGGTGACGACATGGTCGACCGGCGATTCGAGCCTTATCTCTACGCCGAATGACTCGGCGGCGCGGGCGAGGACTTGGGTGAAGCCCCCGTTGCCTCCCTTGTGGAAGGCCCAAGCGCCGTATGCGCCATCGTGCTCGCCGAACGAGTGATAGAGGAGGACCAAGCCCGAGCCCTGGGAACGGGGGCCGACCTTGGTGCCGATGATGCCCGAGGAGGCGTGCAGGCCCTGCATGAGATCGGACTCGAAGTAGTCCTCGAGGATGTCGGCGGCGCTTCCTGTCATCAGCCGGATCATGTCGTGCAAGACGCCAGGAGGCAGATCGGCGAGGTACGAGCCGATCGCCGCCATCCGTGCCCGTTCCTCGGGGTCCTTCGAGGTGATGTCGGGTGGGATCGAGTCCATCAATGGCCTGATCGCGTGGACCACCTGTTCCATCATGTGCCCGTACGCGTCGTAGGCATCGGCGTCGTGAGGCGAGTGCCGGGAGATCTCATGGTGGTTCTCGTTCTTGTCCTGCCCGAGCAGGATGTAGTCGCCATCCTCGGTCGGGGCGAAGGTCGAGGGCATGAGCAGCGGCATGAACCCGTGCTTCGTCAGCTCCAACTCATGAATGATCTCGGGGCGCAGCAGGCTCAGGGCATATGAGAAGGTCGTGAAGCTGAATCCCGGATGTAGCTCCTCGGTGATGGCGGCGCCACCCACGAGATGCCTTCGCTCGAGGATCAAGGTGCTCAGCCCGGCCTTGGCCAGGTAGGCCCCATTGACCAGGCCGTTGTGACCGCCACCAATGACGATTGCGTCGAACTTCTTCTTGGCCGGCATCTCTACCTCAGGCTGTCTTTCTCGGAGGGTTGAAGAACGGGAGACGACTCACATTGGCTTTGACCACGTCGTATCGATGATCGATGGTGACCTCGAGGCTCACTTCGGTCCCCAGAGCGGCGTGCTCGGGACGGACCCGGGCGATCCCGACGTGTCGCTGCGCCATCGGTGAGTAGACGAAGCTCGGGGTGTACCCGATCCGCTCCAGTTTCTCGTCGTAGATCATCATCCCGCCATGCTCGGGGGTGTGATCCTTGGGTGGGATCACACCACGTTCGTTGTAGACCCGATTCCAGTCCTCATAGTCGACCATGATCCCGACTGTCTTCCACCTTGACGTGCCGTCGGCCAGCTCGCGCTCGATGGCGTGGCGGCCGATGAAGGCCCTGTCATCGGACGGCAGGTCACGCAGCATCCATCCCAGCCCCAGCTCGTGGGGAGTGGTCCGCTGGTCATCATTCCAGGCGTAGCGGGCGGAGTAGAAGTCCACATCGATCAGAACCAGCCCTGCCTCGATGCGGGCGATGAGAAGAGCGGTCTGGCCGGCCGGGATGACGCCATAGGGCGCAGCCACCTCGAAGAGGGTGTCCCACACGCCGACTGCGTCGTCCCTCTCCACCCAGATCTCATAACCGAGGTCGCCGGTGTAGCCGGTGCGGGAGATGGTCACCGCGGCGTTTCCAACCTTGGCCGGGGTGAGATGGAAGTAGCCGATGTCTTCCATCTCCGGAGCAAGTTGCTTGAGGATCTCCCGGGCGTACGGGCCCTGCAACGCAAGTGCTCCGAAATCGTCCGAGACGTCTTCGATCTGGACCGCCATCCGACCGGCGAGATCCTGCAAATAGGCCATGTTCGGCTCGGCGGCGGTGAGCATGAACTCGTCATCGCTGTGGCGAAGGATGACCCCGTCCTCGACCACCCACCCGTCGTCGTCACACCACACCGTGTAGTGCGCCTGCCCGGGACGGCATTGCCGGATGTCACGTGCCAGGACTCCGGCAAGGAATCTCTCGGCGTCTGACCCGATGATCCGGTACTTGTAAAGAGGGGAGGTGTCGATGACCGCCGCCGAGTTCCTGATCGCGAAGTACTCGAACTTGTCGGACATCTGATAGCGGTCAGTGGCGAGATATCCCGACCAGTGGCTCCACAACCCCGTCTTGTTGGCCTCGCTGGTCCTGGGATGAAACGGTGTCTCGCGGATCAAGTCTGCAACCTCGGCTGGGTCG
>JALDXP010000187.1:0-5232 GCA_032154885.1 Actinomycetota bacterium | reverse complement strand
GTGCTGATTGTCGACAGGAATTGGCCTCCACTACAGTCTCGGCCCGCAACCCCCTAGGAGGATCTTTCCCTTGAACATGGTGACTTTGGCTGCCGAAGGCGGTTACCAGGAATTCACCCTCGGCCCCGCCGAGTGGGCCTGGCTGTGGGTGGCGGCCGCAACTGCTGTGCTCGCCCTCCTGGTCGGATGGGCCCTTTCCCGCGGGGTGCTCAAGGCCGACCAGGGCACCCCGGCGATGAAGGAGATCGCACTCGCGATCCAAGAAGGGGCGATGGCCTATCTCCGTCGCCAGTTCAGGACGATCGCCCTCATCCTCATCCCGCTGGTCCTCATCGTCTTTTTCACGTCGACCGCGGTGCTGGCCCCGGACGGTTCCGAAGCGCTCAACTTCGCCCAGTCGGGCGGCTATCGCACCATGGCGTTCGTGGCGGGGTGTTTTCTCTCCGGATTGACCGGGTTCATCGGCATGTCGCTTGCGGTACGTGGCAATGTCCGCACGGCGGCGGCGGCCCGCTCCGGCTCGCTGCCGGCTGCCCTCAAGGTCGCCTTCCGCACCGGTGGCGTTGCCGGCATGTTCACCGTTGGCCTCGGTCTGCTCGGGGCCACGATCATCATCATGATCTTCCAGAACACCTCCTCGGCCATCCTGGTCGGGTTCGGTTTCGGTGGCTCCCTCCTCGCCCTTTTCCTCCGAGTCGGCGGTGGGATCTTCACCAAGGCTGCCGACGTCGGAGCCGACCTGGTGGGCAAGGTGGAGCAGGGGATCCCCGAGGACGACCCGCGTAACCCGGCCACCATTGCCGACAACGTGGGTGACAACGTCGGCGACTGCGCCGGGATGGCCGCCGACCTCTTCGAGAGCTACGAGGTCACCCTCGTTGCTTCGATCATCCTCGGTGTCGCAGCCTTCAACTCGATCGGCGCCAATCCCGCGCTCGGATTGATCTTCCCGGTGATAGTGCGTGCTATCGGCGTCCTTGCCTCGATCGTCGGTGTGTTCCAGGTTCGGGCGACCGAGCGTGACAAATCGGCCATGGCCCCGATCAACCGTGGCTTCCTCACCGCCGGCCTCCTCACCGTCGCCGGCACCCTGGCCGTCGCCCTCCTCTATGTCGGCAATGAGAACGGGAACGAGGGCTGGAAGGTTTTCGGGGCGGTCGTCACCGGATTGGTGCTGGCCCAGGTCGTCAGCCGTCTCACCGAGTACTTCACGTCGACCGAGGAGAAGCCGGTCCAGGAGATTGCCGAAGCCACCCAGACCGGGCCGGCGACGACGGTCCTGTCTGGCATCTCATCCGGTCTCGAATCATCGGTGTGGGCCATCGTCGCCATCGCCGGCGCCCTGGGCGTTGCAATCGTCCTCGGCGGGGGCAACATCCAGTTCTCGCTCTACCTGGTCGCCCTGACCGGGATGGGAATGCTCGCCACCACCGGTGTCGTCGTCTCCGAGGACACTTTCGGGCCGGTCGCCGACAATGCCGCCGGCATCGCCGAGATGTCGGGCGAGTTCCATGGCGAAGCCCGGAAAGTGATGGTCGGCCTCGATGCGGTCGGCAACACCACCAAGGCAGTCACGAAAGGGTTCGCCATCGGATCCGCCGTCATCGCCGCTGTCGCCCTGTTCGCCGCTTTCATCGAGACGATCGCAGGCGAGCTCGGGCTCGTCGCCGAAGGTTCGGAGCTGTTCTCCCTCCCTGAGACCTCGATCAACGTCGCCGACCCGACGACTTTCATCGGTCTTCTCATCGGCGGCTCCGTCGCCTTCATGTTCTCCGGTCTGGCCATCAGAGCGGTGGGTCGGTCGGCGGCGGTAGTGGTACAAGAAGTGCGAAGGCAGTTCGCCGACGGCGCCATCATGCGGGGCGAGCGCCGCCCCGACTACGGGCCCGTCATCGACATCTGCACCACCGCGTCCTTGCGTGAGCTGCTGACTCCGGCCCTCCTTGCGGTGCTGACGCCGGTCATCGTCGGCTTTGGGATCAACTACTTCGCTCTCGGCGCCTTCCTCGCTGCCTCGATCCTGACCGGGCAGCTCATGGCGAACTTCCTGTCCAACTCCGGTGGGGCGTGGGACAACGCCAAGAAGTACATCGAGGACGGCCACTATGGCGGGAAGGGCTCCGAGTCACACAAGGCTGCCGTCATCGGGGACACTGTCGGGGATCCGTTCAAGGACACCGCCGGGCCGGCGCTCAACCCGCTGATCAAGGTGATGAACCTGATCTCGCTGCTGATCCTGCCCGCCGTGATCATTCTGCAGGACACCTCGGCCCGCTATTGGATCGCCGGCATCAGCCTGGTCATCCTCCTCTCCGCCATCACCTGGTCGAAGCGCCAGCCCAGCGTCGGCCTCATGGCCGGGGGCGAGGTCGAAGCGGTCCAGCCGCAGGCCTGAGGCAACAAGGGAACCTGAGGTTCTGCGTCACGCATTGGTTACGTAGCGCCTCACGTTCACAAGGGCTCAATGGGCACGACCGAACCTGAGGCGGTTCGTCTCATATCCGTTACGTGGAACCTCAGGTTCGGGGGATCAGACCCCTGATGTGGTCGGCGAACTCGGGCGGGATTCGGCGTGGTTTGCCGGCGAGGTCGGTGAACGCGGCCGAAACGGTGATGCGGGCAACTTCCTCGTCGTTTCGGAGCATCACCTGACGCCAGGTCGACTTCACCCGGCCCACCTCGTCGATCCAGGTATGGATTATCAGCTCTTCCCCGAACCGGGCCGCGGCCGAGAACCGAGCGTTCAAGTCGACGACCACCAGCTGCCAACCCTGCTCCTTGAGCCGGTCGAGGCCCCACCCCATCTCGGTCAGGTAGTCGATGCGAGCTGTCTCGAAATACGAGAAGTAGTTGGTGTGATTGACGTGGTCGTAGGGATCTAGCTCGTAGAAACGCACCTTGACCGACGAGACATGCACCTCGCGATCTGTTGGCAGCTCGACGCCCATCCCTCTCCTCGACTCAGACGGCCCGAGGCTACCCTCGCCTCGATGAAGGCCTGGCAGCTCAGCGACACTCAGGGCATCGGGTCATACGAGCTGAACGAGGTCGACGACCCGGAACCCGGGCCGGACGAGATACGTGTCGCCATCAGCCACTCGGCGCTGAATCACCTCGATCTCTGGGTATCGCAGGGCCTTCCTGCCCCAAAGCATCTTCCCCATATCGGCGGTGCCGACGGAGCGGGGACGGTCGATGCATTCGGTGATGGGGTAAGCGGATTCGACATCGGGGACGAGATCATCATCGACCCGTCTTTCTCCTGCGGTGCGTGCCCGCAATGTCGGAACGACGAGATCGTTTACTGCGACTCGTTCCAGATCCTGGGCGAGCATCGGCCGGGGACCTTCACTGAGAAAATCGTTATCCCGACCATCAACGCAATCCGCAAACCGTCTGCGATGCCCTGGGAAGTGGCCGGCTCGTTTGGTCTGGTGACCGCGACCGCGCTCCGCATGATGGAGAGGGCCGGGTTGAAGCCGGAGCAAACCCTGCTCGTCGTCGGTGTCGGAGGCGGGGTCTCCGCGGCGGCGATGGAGCTCGGCCTCGCCATGCGGGCGAAGGTATACGTCACATCACGGTCTCAGGAGAAGATCGACTGGGCCATCGAACAAGGAGCGGCAGGAGGGTTTCTCTCCGACGCCGAGTTCGGGACCGAGATGGCCGCCCTGGGAGGGGCTGACGTCGTGATCGAGAACGTAGGCCCGGCCACGATCCGCCAGTCGATGCGAGCGGCGAAGAAGGGGGGTCGGATCGCCATCTGTGGGGCGACCAGCGGATCGAAGATGGAACTCACCATCCCCGGCCTTTTCTTCCGTCAGCTCGAACTGATCGGGTCGTCGATGGCCAACCACGCGCAATTCGCCCGGGCGACGACATGGGTCGGCACGCTCGGCGCTAAGGCGCCCGTGAGCAAGGTTTTCGATTTCGCCGACCTTCCTGCCGCGCTCGAGTACCTCGAAGCAGGTGAGCAGGTCGGCAAGGTCGTATTGCGCCACGCGGGTTGAGCAGTGCGTGTCCCCAATCTCCTGATCGCAATCGGGGCCGGGCTCGTAGTGGTCGGGGTGGTGCTCCGATATTTCCCTGACCTGTTCTCCTGGTTCGGGAACCTCCCAGGCGACATCAAGCGGGAAACCGAGAACGCGACGATCTTCATACCGATCACCTCGATGCTGGTCGTCAGCGTCGTGGCCAGTCTGATCCTCAGCGTGGTGAGCCGCTTGTTCCGGGGGGAATGATGGATCAGGCCTCGGGAACCTGCTCGATGCGCCCCTTCATGACGATCAATTCGGACGCTTCCGGTCCTCCGTCCTCGCTCTCGAGAGTCACCCAGATCGAGGGGTAGTCGGCCAGGGGGACCCCCGACCAAAGCACTATGGGCATGTCATCACCCCGCAAATGGAAGGTGCCAATGCTCACTCCCTCTCCCTCGTCGTTCCAGACCCAGCCCTCGTAATAGCTGCCGTCGGGCGCCGGGGGAAGACCGGTGACATCGAGGCGGATCCACCATCCGGCCTCGTTCGGCCCGAATTCCGCCTCACCGAGGGCTGCCGCCTCGAGCTCGGTCCCACTCATCGCCACGACGTTGTCGCCCTCGTCCTGAATGACGTTCATCGTGCCGAGGACCAAGGCTGCGATCGCAACAAGACCGCCTGCTCCGGCCAGGACCACAGCCCAGCGGCCCGATCGCTGCTGGCTCAACGCCGGGCCCGGGATCGCTTCCACGGCCAGCGCGGCCAGCAGGCCGTCGGCGACCTGCGGAGGTGGCTCGGCCCAGGTCGAATCCGAGGACAGCACTTCGCGGATCAGGTCGAGCCTTTCTTGACTCTCCCCTCCCTCCGTGGCCCCCGATGCCAGGTATTGCGCGCGCGAATCTTCAGTGGTCATAGCCCTCTTTGCCAGTACGTCCCACGACCGCCCCTGGTTCGCACCATCACGCCTCCTCCACATGCTTGAGCATTTCAACGAGTCGCTGATGGGCTCGATGCGACCGGGACTTGACCGTGCCCACGGGGATGTCGAGCCTTTCCGCGATCTCGACATGCGTGAGTCCATCGAAATGACTCATCTTGATCACCTGGCGCTCCTCGTCAGGGAGACGGTCGAGGGCAGACCTCACCTCGAACACCTCCCACACGGTCTCCAGGCCGATCGGGAAGGAAACAACGTCGACGTCGTCACTCACTATCACCCTGGCCCGTTTCCGATAGAGGTCGATTGCCGTCCTCCGTG
>JALDXP010000186.1:0-5299 GCA_032154885.1 Actinomycetota bacterium | reverse complement strand
GCCGTGGACAACCAGCGGGAAGCCGACGGGACCTTGGTCGGTCTCCCGTTCGGGTCCTTCCCGTCGGCCATCTATTTCAACCGGGACCTCTTCGCGGAGGCCGGTCTGCCCGAACCGCCACAGGAGTATGGGCCGGATGGCGTGACTGTCTACGGTGAGGGCACGGAATACGAGGGAACCTGGGACTGGGCCAAGGTCCAGGAGCTCGCCGAGATCCTCACCGTTGACGGCAACGGGGTGGACGCCACGGATCCTGCCTTCGATCGCACGACTGCGACCCAGTGGGGCTTCCACTGGCAGTTCACCACCGGTCTCTTCCAGAACGGGTCGTTCTGGGGCGCCGGTTACCCGATGGCGGATGACGGCACGGCCGATATCCCGGCGATCTGGGAAGACGAGTGGAAGTGGTTCCACGCCAACGTCTGGGAGCGAGGCATCTCACCGGACCAGACCGTGTTGGATGCGGGCGACAACCTGTTCCAGGGCGGGAACATAGGAATGGCGGCGACTCACCTGTGGTACACGTGCTGCATCCAGAGCGACGAGATTGCCGGAGACTTCTGGGACTACGGGGTCATGCCTTCCAACAATGGGGTGGTCACGGCCAACCTGCATGCGGACACCTTCCGCATCCTGGACTCGACCGAGCATCCTGACGAGGCCTTCACGGCCATGTACTACCTCCTCACCGAGGCGGCTCTGGACCTGCTGACGGCCTACGGTGCAGCGCCGGCGGACCCGGCGCTGATGGACGCTTACCTGGCAGCCCAAGATGAGAGGTACCCGCAAGGGGTCAACTGGCAGACCATCCTCGATGGCGCCAACTATGCGGACAACCCGAGCCACGAGACCTTCCTCCCCGGATGGTCGGAGTACAAGATCCGGCTCAAGGAGCTCGAAACCGGTCTCCTGTCCAATCCAGATATCGATCTGGATGCCGAGATCGCCCAGGTGGAAAGCGACTTGAGTGCGATCTTCGCCGAGAACGCTGAAGGCTGACGGTTAGGGTCGATCGCATGACTGTGATCGTCGATGAGGGAGCGGCCGAGCACCCGGCCGCTCCCTCCCGGCCCGCGAGATCGTCCCTGGCACGGAGACGGGGACGGGCGGGGATCTGGTTCGTCATGCCCTGGATCCTCGGGTTCTTCCTCTGGTACGCGATCCCGATGGCGGCGTCCCTTTGGTTCTCGTTCACCGACTACGACCTTGTGAGTGACGAGCCGATGCAATTCGTCGGGCTGGAGAACTGGGTCAGGTTGTTCAACGACGCCGATGTTCACCAGTCGGTCGTGGTAACCCTCAAGTTCGGGGCGATCGCCCTCCCCGTCGCGGTTCTGTTCCCGATGGCAATCGCGTACTTGTTGGTCGCCAAGGCCCTCAAGGGGCGGGAGGGTTTTCGCGCCCTGTTCTACCTGCCCTCGATCATCCCCTTCGTGGCCGCGGTCCTCATCTTCAACGGGGTCTTCAACGGGCAAATAGGCTGGGTGAACAAGATCCTCGCCATTTTCGGCATCGACGGGCCCGATTGGTTCCACGATGAATTCTGGATCTACCCATCCCTGGTGTTCATCGGTCTCTGGGCGGTGGGCAACGCCATCCTCATCTTCATCGCCGCGATGAAAGGGGTGCCGGCTGATCTGTATGCGGCAGCGCGCATCGACGGCGCCGGGGAGTGGGGCTCCTTCCGGCACATCACCATCCCCTTCATCACCCCGATCATCTTCTACAACCTGGTCATCACCCTGATCGGGATCTTCGGATACTTCCTCGTCCCCTTCGTCCTCAACAATGGCAGCGGCGCCCCCAACGGGGCTACCCAGTTCTATGCCCTCTATTTCTTCAGGACCGGGTTCCAGTTTTTCAACATGGGGTACGCGGCTACTTTGGCTTGGGCGCTGTTCATCGTCGCGGTGGCAGTGACGGGAGCCCTCTTCTGGTCGGCCAAATACTGGGTCCACTACGAGTTCGAAGGGTGAGAGCATGACTGCCACGCTCGAGCGCGAGAGCACAACGACGACCGCGCCTGCGGGGCGCCCAAAGAAGAAACGCTTCCGGGGCTGGATGGTGACCGGGATCACCGGGTTGGTCCTGTTCGTGTTCCTTCTTCCCCTCGGATACATGGCGGTCACTTCGCTCAAGTCCGAGCAGATGCTCTCAGACTTCGAGGGTCCGATCCTTCCCCAGTCGGCGGCCACCTTCGAGTACGAGGGCGAGCAACTCGACATCTACACCGTTCCCATGCCCGATGGCACGGAACGAGAGCTGGCGATGCTCCAGCCGGGGCGGCAGACCTCGCAATTCATCGACCCCGCCGATCCATCGGCCGGGCCCATCGAGTGGGAGGGCAACTGGAGGTTGCTCGAGCCCGCCTACGCGCTCGACCCGCAATGGCAGAACTACAGCCAGGCCTGGGACTTGATGGACTTCCCGCTCCTGCTGAGGAACACGCTGGTTATCGCCGGGCTGGGGACGATCGGGGCGGTCGGGTCCTCCATCCTGGTCGCGTATGGGTTGGCCCGCTTCCACGTGCCTTTTGGCAGGTCGATCATGGTGGTGCTGATCGCCACGATCATCCTCCCTCGTTACGCCACGCTGGTTCCCACTTACACGATCTTCCTCCGCATCGGGTGGGTGGGCACTTGGCTGCCGTTGATCGTTCCCCACTTCTTTGCCAACGCGTTCAATGTGTTCCTGCTCAGACAGTATTTCCTCACCATCCCCAAGGAGCTCGACGAAGCAGCCACCATCGATGGCGCCGGCCCGTTTCGCACGATGTGGTCGGTCCTCCTCCCCCAGATGAAAGCCCCGATCGTGGCTGTATCCCTCTTTCATTTCTACTTCGCCTGGAATGATTTCTTCGAGCCTTTGATCTACCTCTCGTCACGGCCCGAATTGCAGCCGATCGCAGTGGGCTTGCGCACTTTCAACACTCTCTACGACGACACGCCCAGCCTGATCCAGTCGGGCGCCATGCTGGCGTTGATCATCCCGGTGATGGTGTTCCTCTTCGCCCAACGGATCTTCCTCAAGGGCATCGATCTCTCCGGCGTTCAGAAATAGGGATAGAAAGGACGCAGCGCCAGATGGCATCTTTGTCGCAATTTCCCCCTGGTTTCCTGTGGGGTGTGGCCACGGCCTCGTATCAGATCGAGGGTGCGGTCGAGGAAGACGGAAGGGGCAGGTCCATTTGGGACACCTTTGCCCACACGCCGGGCAAGACGAGCAACGGGGAGACCGGCGATCACGCGGTGGACCACTACCACCGCTACGCCGAGGACGTCGCCCTCATGTCAGAGCTCGGGGTGAGCGCCTACAGGTTTTCGATCGCATGGTCCCGACTCCTCCCCGAGGGAACGGGCCGGGTCAACCAGGCGGGCATCGACTTCTATCGCCGGCTGTGCAAGGAACTGGCCGACGCGGGAATCACCCCGATGGCGACCTTGTATCACTGGGATCTGCCTCAGGTGCTCCAGGACCGCGGCGGCTGGCTCAACCCGGAGTCAGTGGACTGGTTCACGGAATATGCCGCGGTGGCCAAGGACGCCCTTGGCGACATGGTCGACACCTGGGCCACCCTCAACGAGCCCTGGTGTGTTGCATTCCTGGGTCACAGCTCGGGCGAGCACGCCCCGGGGATCACCGACACCCCGGGCTCGCTCGTGGTCGCTCATCACCTGATGCTGGCCCATCACTCGGCGATCGGCGTGATGCGGGACACCTCGCCTCGGGAAGACGATCGTCTCGGCATCGTGCTGAATCTGATCCCCGCCTGGCCCCAGAACGACACCGAGGAGGATCGGGCGGCGGCTTCGGCTGTCGATCTGGTTCAGAACCGGCTGTTCGCGGATGCGGTCATCCATGCCCGCTATCCCGAGGAAGTCCTGGCGCTGTTCGAGCGGTACGGGGTGTCCGACGCGATAGACGTGGATGAGCTCGCCAGAGCCCGGCAGCCCATCGACTTCCTCGGGGTGAATTACTACAACATCAACCACATCGAGCACGTCGGCGGGACGGAATCGATGAGGGCATGGCCCGGGACCTGGGGGGCCAGGGTGGTGCGGCCTCCCGGGCAATTGACCGAGATGGGCTGGGGCGTCGAGCCGGAGGGTCTGACCTGGATGTTGGAACGCGTCGGGAGGGAGCATCCTGGGGTCCCGGTGATGGTCTGTGAGAACGGCGCGGCCTATCCCGACGAGGTGGGCAGCGACGGGTCGATCGACGACCCTGAACGCACCGACTATGTCCGACGCCACATCGAGGCGATGAAGGTTGCCATCGACCGCGGTGTCGATGTGCGGGGATACTTCCTCTGGTCGCTGCTGGACAACTTCGAGTGGGCCCGTGGCTATGACAAGCGCTTCGGGATCGTCAGGGTCGACTTCGAGACGATGAGCCGAACGATCAAGTCGAGCGGGGCCTGGTACCGCGACTTCCTCGCCGGCGAGGCGACGATCTAGCGGTGGAGAACCTGCCGTCTCGGCTTGGGATCGTGGGCTGAACCCGTCCTCGGCCCACGGCCCCGTGAGGCGACCTGGATCAGATCACCGAGCATGGCGCTCGCCGTTGGCTGACCCCCGGCGCCAGGGCCGGTGAAGAGGAGACGGCCCACCGAGGGGCCTTCGATGAAGATGGCGTTGGTCACCCCGTTGACCCCGGCCAACGGGTGGTCGGCGGGGACGCTCACGGGCTTCACCGATGCCTCGACCCGGCCATCGATTCCCCTCTGGGCGGAGCCGATGAGCTTGATCACCTCCCCCTTTTCGGTGGCGGAGGCCACGTCATCGGCGGTCACCCCTTCGATGCCCTCACATTCGACCTCCCATGGCGCCACTCGCTCGCCGAAGGCGAGACTGGCCAGGATCGAAGTCTTGAACGCGGCGTCGCGCCCGGAGACGTCGTCGGCGGGGTCGGTCTCGGCATAACCGAGACGTTGGGCCTCGGCCAGTGCATCGTCATAGCTGCGGCCCTCCTTGGCCATGGCGGTGAGGATGTAGTTGGTCGTCCCGTTCACGATGCCGCTCACCACATCGATGTCCTCGCCCGCAAGGCTCTCGGCCAGCGGGCGGATCACCGGGATCCCGCCGCCGACCGCCGCCTCGTACATGACGGACACTCCGGCCCGTTTGGCCGCGTCCATGATCTCCTGGCCTCGGGTGGCGATGAGCTCCTTGTTGGCGGTGACGACGGGCTTCCCTGACCGCAAGGCTGCGAGGACCAGCGCACCGGCCGGCTCGAGACCACCGATCACCTCGACGACCACGTCGATCGAAGGGTCGGTGACGACCGACAGCGCGTCGTC
>JALDXP010000185.1:0-5380 GCA_032154885.1 Actinomycetota bacterium | reverse complement strand
ACGTGTTGGAAGCATTGGTCGCGGTCACAGCGACGACAGGTCTGTTCGCCCTGGCGAAGGGGATACGGGGCAACCATCAATACCGGGTCGATCCACGGTTGGTTGTTCCACGGGACGAGCGAGGCGACGACCTGCCCTGCCCATGGTGTTATGGGCCGACATACGAGGAGGACACCCGCTGCTCTGGGTGTGGCCGTTCATTCGGCTGAATGGGGCGTTAGCCCCGTAGAAAGGCCCGACAACCGATTTAGGGTGTAGACGTGAGCAGGGTAGGACTGGTGCTCGGCGGTGGGGGGATCACCGGCGCGGCCTATGAGATGGCCGCCCTGATGTCGATTCGCCTCGCCACCGGATGGGATCCGGATAAGGCAGATGTCGTGGTTGGCACGTCGGGTGGTGCCTTCGTCACTGCTCTCGTCCGGAACGATGCTCTCACACTCGATTCCCTGGTCATGCCCAACGACGATCGCGATGACGTCGCCGAGAGGATCCGGAGCCACGTCTTCACCAAGAACGGTGGTGTCCAGGTTCGGCATTGGGTCCGGCATGGGATCGTCCCCGGCCTGCGAGACCCGGGGCTCACTCTCTTCCTCGGCTCTCCGGCTCCGTACCAGGCCACCGGAGTCACCGAATGGGTGACCAACCAGATCGGTGAGGAATGCGCCGGTCGGTGGCCGGCGAGGCCCACCGCTGTCGTCGCCTTCGATATCGCCGCACGACGCCGTGTCGTGTTCGGCGCCGAATCGGCGCCCGATGCCTGTATTGCTGACGCTGTTGCTGCCTCGTCGGCGATTCCGCTCCTTTTCAGGCCCTATCCGATCGATGGGCGTCTCTATGTCGACGGCGGTGTGGTGTCGGGCACGCATGCCGACGTGGTGCTCGGCTCGGAGAAGCCTTTGGACCTCGTGCTCGTCCTTGCCCCGATGGCAGCCGACGTCTCACGCAAACGTGCTCGCTTTCACGAGAAGATGTTCGACCGGGTCGGGCAGCGATCCCTGACCGAGGAGATCGCCCTTATCAAGGAGGCGTGGCCACACTGTGAGGTCGTCGTGCTGAGCCCGTCTCCATCTGTCCAGAACTCCATGCGTCCAAATCCGATGGACTCACGGCGGGCCGTGGCGACCTTCATGCGAACTCTGATCTCTATGAAGCGCACCCTGGCACAGCCCGAGGTCTGGGACCGCCTGGACGATCACCTCCGCCCACGTGCTGGTTCCAGGCGCATCGCCGCCAGATAGCTCGACAGCCATTTCACTCTCACAGCGCCAGGACTACTTTGTCTGTCAACGAGAGGAGCCTCTTTGGCTGTCAGACCCACTCATTTCGAGTTCTACTCCGCCGATCCCCGAGCCACCGTCGAGTTTCTCACCACAGTGTTCGGGTGGCGGGTCGAGCAGTGGGAGGATCAGGATTACTGGCTCGTCGACACGGGTGATGGACCGGGGATCAACGGCGCCGTGGCCCTCGCCGGTGACGATGGCCCGAAGACTCTCAACACCTGCGACGTGGAGGATCTGGATGCTGCCATCGAGGCGGTCCAGATTGGTGGCGGTCAGCTCTTGACCGACGTCATGGAGTTGCCCGGCGTGGGTCGATGGGTGCAGGTGGAAGGGCCCGGTGGCGAGGAGTTCGGCCTGATGGAGCCGACCCGAGACTGACCTATGTCAACCGAGAGGTTCCAGACCTCCTGTGTTGGCTCCGGAGACGACGGCGACCACGCTCTCGCCCGGAACGGGCAGGTAGGCCTGACTCGCCAGGGCAGCAATCGGGGCGCATGCCGCCGGCTCGGCTAGGACCCGGCACGTCTCCCACAACCATGTCTGCGCTATGACGATGTCCTGATCCGACACCAGGACCGATTGGTCGATCCATTCATTGGCGCGCCAGGCGTGGTCACCGAGCCGGGAGGCGCCAAGGGCGGAAGCTGCGATCCCGCCCACGGCCACATCGACCGGCCCGCCTGCCTCCCGGGCAGCATGAAGGGCGGGACACCCCTCCGACTCAACACCGACCACTCTGGCACCGTCACGGGCCCAACTGGCGATTCCACCGATCAACCCGCCACCTCCCACGGCTACCAGTATCGAATCTCTGTCCGCGACCTGTTCCATGATCTCCATGCCGCAGGTCCCTTGGCCCGACACCACGTCACGTTGGTCATAGGCGTGGATCTCGTGGGCCCCCGATTCCCGGGCCCAAGCTCGCGAGGCGGCCAGCGCATCGGGGTAATAGCCCGGCACGACTCGAACGTCGGCTCCGAACTTGGCGATTCGCCCCACCTTCTCCTCGGGCGAGCTCCTGGGAACGAATACGGTCGCCACGTGACCCAGGGCTCCGGCGGCATAGGCGACGGCCAGCCCGAAATTGCCGCCTGAGGCGGCGACCACCCCACTCTCGGGAACACGCCGTTTGGTCAGGTCGGAGAACGCACCACGCACCTTGAACGAGCCCGTTGGCTGCAGCGATTCGAGTTTGAGGGTGAGCCGGAACTGCTCGCCCATCGCGTGCCCGAGCTCCAATGTCGGGGTCCGTCGCACGTAAGGCCGTATCCGATGCGCGGCGGCTTCGATATCAGCCCTTGTGATCTCCTCGAGCACCTGGCGAGGGTATGCGACGAACGTGCGACCGGTCGTAGCCTGCGACCAATGACCTCCATCGACCTCGGCCCATTCCCCTCCGCCGCCGGCTTCGATGCGGCAGTCGAGCTCGACAGTTCCGACCCGCTCTCCGGTTTCAAGGAGAGGTACGTTTTCTCCGACCCGGAGCTCATCTACCTCGACGGAAACTCCCTTGGCCGGCTGCCTACCGCTGCTGTGCCGGCTGTCGAGCAGGTAGTTCGTCACGAATGGGGAGACCGTCTCATCAGGTCCTGGAATGAGGGCTGGTGGGACCTCCAGCTCGATATCGGGGACCGGCTGGCCCCGATTATCGGAGCAGGTCCCGGCGAGGTGATCATCTCCGATTCCACTTCGGTGAACCTCTACAAACTGGCCACAGCGGCGTCGAGGGCAAAGCCCGGCCGGGACAAGATCATCTCCGACGACTCCAATTTCCCGACCGATGTCTATGTGTTGCGAGGGGTTGCCGCGGCGAGTGGGGCGACACTCGAGATCGTCGCGACCGAGGACACAGCCGACCCGATGGGGGTAGTGGAGTCTGCCCTGGACGAGAGGACTGCCCTCCTCTCCTTGTCACACACTGCCTTCAAGTCGGGCTACACCTACGACCTCGCCGCGATGACTGAGAAAGTGCATCGACGCGGGGGTCTGGTGTTGTGGGACCTGAGTCATTCCGTCGGCGTTGTGCCGATCCATTTGGAGGAATCCGGCGCCGATTTGGCGGTCGGCTGCACCTACAAATACATGAACGGAGGCCCCGGGTCGCCCGCTTTCCTCTACGTGAGAAGATCGCTGCAGAGCTCTTTGGACAACCCGATAACTGGGTGGTGGGGGCACGCCGAGCCGTTCGACTTCGATCTCGACTTCCGGCCCACTGACGGCATCAGGAAGTTTCACAGCGGCACGATGCCGGTGATCTCCCTCGCTGCCATCGACGCCGGGCTGTCCGATGTGGCGGAGGCCGGAATCGATCGGCTGAGAGCGAAATCCGTCTCATTGACGGAGTTCTTCATCAACCAGTGGGAGGAGCACCTGGAGGGCCTCGGCTTCGCGCTTCGGACCCCGCGCGATTCCGTGCTGCGAGGGTCGCACGTCTCCTTGTCCCACCCCGATTCCTGGCCGATCGACCGGGCACTCATCGAGATGGGGAAGGTCATACCGGATTTCCGGGCGCCGGACAATATGAGGTTCGGACTCGCCCCGTTGTACAACAGCCATCTGGATGTGCACACAGCGGTTCAGCGTCTGAGACTGATCGTCGAAGGAGGTGTGCACACGGGTTACGACCGGACCCGGCAAACGGTCACGTAGGGTCCACTTTGGTTGGTGGGCGATACTGGACTTGAACCAGTGACCTCGCGCGTGTGAGGCGCGCGCTCTAGCCAACTGAGCTAATCGCCCTGGGTACCAAGAATACAGGCACCTCGAGCCCTGGCCGCAACCCGAACCGACCGAATGCAGTCGCTGCTTCATAGAGTGTGATAGCGAAACAGCGCTCTCGAGGAGGAACGATGACCACCGAGCCACCGACGCCATCCGAGCCTGAAAGCCCGCAGCCCATCGCCCCAACTCTCGCTGATACCACGACGTCATTGGGTGGTATGTCGGGCGAGATGATCGTGATGGTCTCCGGGATCCTGATACTCGGCGTCTACGTCATATTCGGTCTGATTGCCAATGAATGGTATCCGTCTTTTCCGTCAGTGATTGCAGCCACTTTCGCAGTGATACTTCCCCGAGTCACGTCGGTTGGCTCCGGGATCAGCGGGGCGACGTTGCAGAAGATCACGGGATACGTGATCGCTGTGGCTGGTCTTTGGGACTTCGTTTCCACGCTCCGATTCGGTTGGGGCGGCTTTGTGGACGTCGTCGGCTGGACCCTCCTCGCCGTCGCCGCAGTTCTGGCGTTCATCGGCGCCCGCGCCATTGACGGGTGATTTCGCTTTCTGGATGTACCAAGCCATGAACAGAGCCGAGTTTGACGCGGCAGTGGATCGTGCTCTCGATGCCATACCCATGTGGGTGATGGAGCGGGTGGACAATCTGCATGTGGTGGTCGAGGAGTGGCCCACCGCGGAGCAGGGGGACGTCCTGGGCATCTATGAAGGCGTTTCGCTCCTCGAGCGCTCATCCGACTACTGGGGTGCCCTGCCCGACCGAATCATCGTGTTCCGTCAGCCTCATCTCGAGCTGGGTCTCAGCGATGAAGACCTCGAAGAAGAGATAAGGAGGACCGTCCTCCACGAATTGGCTCACCACCTCGGCATCGACGACAGAAGGCTCGAGGAACTCGGGTGGCAGTGACTAAGACCGGCGTCTGGTGGCGGGGATCCCAGCCCTCTTGAGTACCTCTGCCGGCACGCCAAATTGCCGCCACGTGCTGTAGCTGATCCCTTTTCTCTCAGAGTACGACCTGGCATGGGCAGTGAAGCCGGCGGCCAGTTCCTCTGGATCAACAGTGTGTTCCACGCTCCCGAGTGCCTTCTCGGTGTCTGCTCTCGACTGCATGAGATCGAGCCGTTTCAGCGGATTGGGCTCCGCCTTCAACTTCGAATCGATCGTGGAGAGCTTCTTCTGCAAGCTCTCCTTTGTAACCGGGCGACCGCGCCTTTTGCTTCCTAAAGCATCGAGATAAGCCTTCACGGAACGCGCCTCCAGCCGTCCCTGGGCCAGCGCCTCCTTGTGCTCTTTGGACATCGCCATTGCTTGCTCCTCGCGGTTGTTGAGACGGGATATTACTCAGGATGTGGGATCACATTGCC
>JALDXP010000184.1:0-5400 GCA_032154885.1 Actinomycetota bacterium | reverse complement strand
GGGGCGCGGAATTCTTCGGCCCCAGCCATTTGATCTCCGACACCGGCACCTCGGCGAGACGGGTCAGAGTGGCCATATCAACTCGCTCGACGGTGTCGTCACCACCAGGCAAACGGTAACGGCGGACTGTGACTTGGCCCGGATCACCGCTATTCTTTCGCTCGGTCGATGCGGGCCTCACGCCCGTCTACCCTTCCAGACCACCCCAGGAGTCTTCGAGATGTCTTATCGCTGCGAGATCTGTGGCAAGGAGCCGAGCTACGGGAAGACCGTTAGCTTCTCCCACAAGCGGAACAATCGTCGTTGGCTGCCCAACATCCAGAAGGTGCGGGTCCGCCACGGTTCCAACACCCGCCGCGCCCGGGTGTGCACATCGTGCATCCGAGCGGGCAAGATCGAGAAGGCCTGAGCATGCCGCAGGGCGTGGTCAAGACCTACGACCCTGTGACCGGCGCCGGAATCATCGTCCTTGACGATGACCGGTCCGAGGTGTTCCTTCGCCCCGGGTCCCTCAAGGGATCGATCTTCCGCACGCTGCGCCAGGGCCAGCGTCTCGTTTTCGAGACCGTCGAAGAAGACGGAAACGTCTTTGTGTCCTCAGTCAGAGTGGGGCAAGAGGGTTATTAGGTCGTAAGTCGTAGGTTTTAGGTCATAAGTCAAACGCCTTCCAACTCCGGCAGGAAGCTGCTAATCGCGGACAGGTGCATGACGTCAGGAAATTGAGGGTCTGGAACGCCAGCGTCGATCTTGCAGAACACGTATACGGCGTAACGGCAGGCTTTCCTCGATCGGAGCAGTTCGGTTTGACCTCGCAGATGCGGGCCGCCTCAATATCCGTAAGCTCCAACATCGCCGAGGGCGCCGGAAGGCGAGGCGGAGCTGACACGGCCCGCTTCCTTCAGATTGCAATCGGGTCCGTGTGCGAGATCGATAGTCAGGTGCGAGTGGCCCACCGGCTGGGGCTCGCCCCCGATGTAAGCGAGCTCCTCGCCGAGATAGACAGCCTGCGCAGACAGCTGATCAGATTGAACGATTCCGTCCAGCGGGGCTCACCGCTCAACGGGTGACCAGCTAATACCTAGAACCTAAGACCTACCACCTACCACCTACAACCTCTTCAACTAGGGTCACGCCGACCCGAGACCCTAAGGAGGCTCATTTGGTCCAGGCCTATGTCCTGATCCAGACCGAGGTCGGCAAGGCCGCCCTGGTCGCAGAGGAAGTGCGCGAGATCCCCGGTGTCGATTCAGCCGACGACGTGACCGGCCCCTATGACGTCATCGTCAAGGCCACCAGCGACGACGTCGATTCCCTGGGGAAACTGGTCGTAGCCAAGATCCAGGCAATCGACGGGATCACCCGCACGCTCACATGCCCTGTGGTGCACCTCTGATCCGGAGAAGAGCCGACTGAGAAAGGACCGGCACCCGCCGGTCCTTTCTGGTTAACCGAGTTTCGAGGCGATGGTGCCTGCGCTTCGCAGTGCCGTCCCATCGCTTCCCGCCACCGAGAACGTCCTCACCGGCCCGCTTCGGGCCTCCTCGACCAGGTCACGGAACAATTGCTCCCGGCCGATTGGCGGGTCTATCCACAAATACGCGCCCATCGAGCCCGGGATGGTGTTCACCTCGTTGACGACTATCTCGCCGTCACGCTCCAGGTAGTCGATCCGCGCGATCCCCCTCAGCCCGGCCACCTCGGTCACCCGGACCGAAAGACGACGGATCTCATCTTCGAGCGCAGATTCGAGCACCACAGGTAGCTCCCGGCCGGCGCTGACCTCACCACCCCAGGCGAGATACTTCTGGTCGTACGAATAGATCCCGTCGGAGGCCCTGGCCGGGGCCTCGATCGCGGACAGCTCCCACTTGGGATACGTGCGCACCGCCACCTGGAGGTCCCGGCTCGCGGCGAGGAACGGCTCGACCACCGCCCCCTGGTCGAGGAAAGTCGATCGCCTCTTCAGGGCGAGAACGGTCTGCCAGTCCTCGGCCACTTCGATACCGATCGAGGAACCGCCGAAGCGGGGCTTGACGATGAAGGGCCCTTCGAACGAGGGGGCCGATTCCTCGCCGGTGGCAACCATGGCCCGAGGCAGGGTGGGCAGGCCTGCCGCCGCCATCGCCGCCCCGAAGGCCAACTTGTCCATGCCGAGGGCCGAGGCGGCCTGACCCGGTCCGCTGTAGCGAACACCGACGAGGTCGAGAAGACCTTGCAAGGTCCCGTCCTCCCCTGGTCCACCGTGACAGGCGATGACCACCGAATCGAAATCCAGCCGCCGTTTCTTGAGAATCAGACCCTGCCCAGGGGCGGCAACGAAGCTCAGCTCACGCGAGCGGCGAGGCACGCCATCAGCGAATTCGGCAGCCTCCAGGTCGGGCTCGACCTCGAACCAGTCCCCCGTCTTCGACCAGTAGATGGCGTAGACGTCGCCCAGGGCGCGGGTGACCTGGAGACCGGTGAGTATCGAAATGTCGTGCTCGTCGGACGGGCCGCCGAAGATGACCGCCGGTTTAGCCATTCCGCTCCTCAGGGATAGTGGTCAGGGAGATCGTTCTCGTAGAGGACGGCGTCTCCGGGGCCCAAGTTTCGGCGGACCCAATCGACCGCCTCCTCGCGCGAGGTGACGACGGTAACCGAGGCACTTCCCTTGGCGGAACCTTCCAGCAATGCACCACGATTGGTCCGGCCAACGATGACCAGGTCGTCGGCGAGGGACGCCGATTCGGCGGCGAATGTGAGGTTCTGACCGAACTGATCTGGCCCGAGCTCGACCATGCCCGGAGTCACCACGACCTTTCGCCCACCATCTCCGACCCTTTCGAGAAGGCCGAGGGCGACCCTCGCCCCGTCCGGGTTCGAGTTGAAAGTGTCATCGATGACGGTGAACCCTCGCTCCGAGCTCGACATGGTCTGCCGATGCTCCGGGCGCGGAAGACCGTCGAGCCGTGACAACAGGTCGCCCGGATCCACACCGAGGGCGAGCCCGATCCCGAGCGCCACCGCCAGATTCACCGCGAAGACGTCCGCCGGCGCCTCCCCCACTTCCACATCGTCGATCCAGATGTGTCCGCTCCGGACCGTCACCCGAGCGTCGGCTCCATCGCCAGACACCGTGAGCACCTCCATCTGGTCTGCTCGTTGGGCAGCGAGTCCTGCCAGAAGGGGGTGATCAACCGCGATGACACCAACCCTGGCCCGGTCGAGGATCTCGGATTTGGCAGCGACGATCCGCTCCAGGGTCCGGAAACGCTCGAGATGGACCGGGCCGATGGCCACCATCGCCGCAACATCCGGCCGGATCCATCGTGTGAGCTCAGCGATCTCTCCGGGACCGTAGGTCCCCATCTCGGCGACGAAGACCTCGGTGCCCGGCACGAGATGCTCGTTTATGGCTCGGGCGAGGCCCATGCGGTTGTTGAACGAAGCTGGGCTGGCCACCGTGCGAAAGCTTCCGGCGAGGAGATGGGAGGCGTATTGCTTTGTGGTCGTCTTGCCATAGGAACCGGTTATTGCCACAACCTTTGCCCCCGAGGATCCGAGCCGAGCTGCTGCCTGGTCGACCCACCGGTTGCCAACGATCCGCTCGATCGGCCCGAGGACGAGGAGGGCTATATCGATAAATGCCGGCAGGAGGAAGAGACCGACGGCGATGAAGAAACCAGAATCGACAGCGGCGCCGCCGGTGTACACAGCGAGCATCAGGATCCCGGAGACAATGGCCACCCGACGCAGCCGTGCCGTCCATGCGAGCGACGACGTGCGGCCACGGATCGAGAGACCGATCGGACCCACCTGTGCCACCGGGATGAGAAACGCCCACCACACACTCCACCAGGATCCGACCAACCCGATCACCATCAACGCCAGGAGGGCCACGTTCGCGATTCCAGACGTCCACCAGCGGCCGGCGAAGATGGCCACGGCGCCAGCCAGGTAGTGCTCGCGTTGGGCCACCCGCAGCCAGCGCAGCCCCGCAGGGATTGCGGCCAGGAGACACGCTGCGAGGAGCGCCCAGATCACCGGCGCAACTCCTCGGCGAGCACCCGGGCGAGGGCCTCCGGTGCCTGGGTCGGGACCAAATGGCCGATCCCGGGCAACACTTCGAGCTCGGCGGTCCCCCCGGCCTGTCTGATGACGCGTAACGCCTGCTCCGCCACCGCCACCGGCGCTTCGTGATCGTTCTCTCCCCAGAGGAGCAACGCGCGGTTCCGTAGCATCTTCAATTGCGGCTCATAGCTCTCGTTGACCACCCGGACGAGGATTCCCCGCATGACCCCACTCGCCGCCCGGTAGTCGGCCGACCCACGAGTGCGGCGGATCTCCTCCATCCGATCGTCCGAGACCACACGGGCGCGGTTGAGCAATCGGAGCATCCGGTAGCCGGGAGAGGGTTTCTTTGCCGGCCCGAGACGGAGCAAGGGGGATCCGCTGATCACCACGGAAGCCACACGATCGGGGTGGGCGGCAGCCAGACAGACTGCGATACGACCCCCGAAGGAGTGGCCGACGACGACCGGTGGCGTCTCGAACGTATCCAGAACGGGGGCAATGAGTCCCGCGTAACCCTCGGCGCCGAGAACCTCGGTCGGAGCGGGGGTCGCCCCGAATCCGGGCAGGTCGACCGCCAGGGCGTCGAATTCGGCCAATGATGGGGCGAAATCGTTGCCGCGGCGCCCCCAGCCGTGAAGTGCCAGCACGCGCGGCGATCCGTCACCATATGCCTCTGCGAACAATGCGCCATCGGCGAGGGCGCGCAAAGCCACGTATCTAGTCCTCGTTCGGAAATGCCGAGAATACAGTCGGAAGGCTTCCATTCAGTGACATGGACGGGATGACACCAACGACGCATCAGGCGATGGCCCGATTCCGGGCCTCTTTGCTTCGTCGCGCCTCGGCCGTGGCCTGGGTAGTCCTGATCATCATCGCCGCCCAGGCGGTGCGCCAGCAGGTCTTCACGCAACCCGGCTTTTGGATCCCGATGGCCGGGCTTGCCGCGATGCTTGTTGTCTCCACCGCCACCCGATGGGACCGGCCGATGGCCACCCGGTACGCGCCATGGATCGCGGTTGCCTGGCTGACCGGTTTGATCCTCGGAATCACCGCGTTTGCCCTGATCGAGCCGCTCGAGGCGACAGCCACCCCCATCCTCTACGGGATCGCTGCCGTTTCTGGGCTGCTTCTCACCTGGTGGGCCCATGCGTTCATGACCGTGCTCATCGGGCTCGCCATCGCCTTCATTGCCCGCGAGGCGGGCGCGGACGCGATCGCTGACTTCGTAGCCCCGGTCCTGACCGTCGCCGTGGTCTCTGCCGCCACGGCGCTGGTCGGTCTCGAGTTCGAGCGTGAGGCGGTTCGATCCGCCTCACGTGAGACCCAGATCGACCAGCAACGCCTCGA
>JALDXP010000183.1:0-5550 GCA_032154885.1 Actinomycetota bacterium | reverse complement strand
CGCGCCCTCACTCGCTCCTAGACGCCTGCCCGGTCTCCGCCTGGTGCAGCGCCTCTTGATGGTCCCCGCTCAAGTCCGCGGCGAGAAACTCCTCGGTCTCGGGGATGGCAATGTGGAGCTCGGACTCGACGTGGATGCTGAGGTCGAGAGGACCGGCCACCATGTCCAGCACATGGCCTCCGAGACCCCGATCGTTGGAGAGAAAGTGGAAGTGATATCCGGGCACGTTCACCGCCCGGGCATAGAGCGGTGCCCAGAACCCGACCAGGGTCCCCTCCATGTCGACAACTCTGAACTCGCTCTGGTGGGCGGTGGCCTCGAGCAGGTTCTCTCCCGATTCGGCGGCGCAGGCGGCCCGCAGCGACAGTCTTTCAAATCGGCCATCGGCCCGGATCCCGACGAACAGGTTCTCCGACGGTCTCGACGCATCCAACGCTGCCGTCAGATCGGCCAATGATCCGGAGCTGGTGGTCAGACTCGAGTCGGACCGAAAATGGGTGACCACCGCGAACGGGACCCGGGCATCTTCCGGCGGCGAGGTGATCGCTCCCCCGCCCGTGGCCCGGTAACACACGCCGTCGAGCATGATCAGCTCTCCGTCGAGACCCTCGAACGTCCCCAATCCAAAGTCGCCGTTTCGTTTCAGGTCATGCACAGTGACCGCCCCTTGGAACACACCTTGGACCAATGCGTTGGAGGTCGAGACCTGGAACAGCGAGTGACGCTCCAGGTCGAAGGCGGTAGCGAGGGCACGATCGACCACCGTCGACAATGAGTCTCCGGTCCTGTCGGACTCGACCGACAGCGCCTTCCACACACTCTCGGATACCTCGGCATTCAGGCGCGGGGACACCCGGTGAGCCTACGCAGGCGGCCCTGCGGCCTCGGGCGGCGTGCTCACGGTGTGAAGTGACCGAACAGGTTGCCCGCGGTGTCCAAACAGACCTCGAAGGGAGAACCGGCCAGCGTCTGCCAAGTGTCACGCGCCATCTGCCAACCCGGATCAGGGAAGGGCACCCACAATCCTGAAAACGGGTCATACGTCGAGAACCCGCCCACCTGGTGCCAGACGATGTAATAGCCATCGCCAAACGGTCCGTACTGAATTTCCGCGGATGGCAGGGTGAACCCATCGACAAGCAGCGGGCATCCGAGGGCCAGTGGAACCGTCGTATCCGGAACTGTCGTCACCGGCACTGTCGTGTCCGGAACCGTCGTCTCCGGGACGGTGCTGTCGGGGACAGTCGGCGGAACCGTCGTCGTAGTTGACTCCGGGGGTGCTCCCAACAGGGTCTGTGCAAAGACCGCGGCGAACAACAGGAACACGGTGAGCCCTGTGCCGACAACCACCCCGGTGCGCTTCCTGGTTGGGGTCGCAGGCGAACTGGGAGACGGGCTTGGAGGCGGGGTCGTTGGTTCGTTCGACGTCGCGGGCGGTGGTGTCGGCGCCTGCCTAGAAATGGACACCAGCACGGAGTCGATCTCGGAGGCGACGCTCTGGGCCAGGTCGTGTCGAGCGCGGAGGGCTCCGAGCAGGTCGACTGCGTCATCCCGATCCTCGTCAATGCCGAGATGGTTCTTGAGCTCGAGGAGCAATGATTGCTGCTGGGCGAAGGGGAGGTTGTCCGCGCTGACCTGTTCCCGATAGTGCCCGAAGTAGGAAATCGGCACCGCTGGGGGCGCCGGCAATGGATCAGGGAGCACCGGCGGTGGAGGGGCTGCGTCGAGGGCGTCGCGAAGGGCGAGCACACCGTCGGGGGTGCGGCCGACGTAGTCGACAACCTGGGCGTCTGCGATGACCCGGGGTGCTTGCTGGATGCTGACGTCGCCCACCTTGATCGGGAGAAGGGGACGGCCCAGAGCCTGGGCATATTCCAGTTCACGAAGGCAAGGTCTGGAGCCAAGAGAGGATGCGCTGAGTGCGAACACATACAGGTCGCACGTTCGAATCTGCTTGAGGATCTCCTCCCACCAGGCCTGTCCGCCGGTGAGGTCTCGATCGATCCACACCTGGCGCTGGGTGCCCTCGAGATCGTCGCCGAGCTGGGCCACTATCGACCCATCCTCACGGGCGTAAGTGATGAAGATGCGCACCTTTCCTCCTCTCCTCGGATTCGGCACGGTTGATGTCGTTTCTTCAACCAAGAGCCGAGGAAGAGGGACGAGATACAAAGAAACTGCGAATGGGCACAAAGTTGGGGAAGATCGCGGAATAGCAGCGTGGAGATCGGGGGATCCTGGTGGCACGCGGGAGGAATGAGGCCCAGTTGTTACCTTCGCCTCTAGCCGCCGAACACCGCCTCAGCGACGATGGTTCAAGCCGTCGAAGTCGAAGATTGGAGGCGCACGATGACCGATTCCGTGACCAGCGAAGTCCGGCTGCCCGAGGACAAGCCGCCCGGGTGGGCCAACTCGATTATGAAATGGGCCGTGACCACACCGGGTATCCAGAGCTGGGTGGGTCAGGGAGTCGCTCTGCTCAGCTTCATTGGACGGAAGACGGGCAACCAATATGCGATCCCCGTCAGCTATCAGCGGGAAGACGACATCGTCACCGTGATCACCAAGCGCCAGCGCAAGTGGTGGCACAACTTCGAGACGCCACTCGATGTAGAGCTGAGACTCGCCGGCCGCGAGTACCGAGGTCTGGCCGAGGCCCGACCGAGTGACGACGTGGCGCTCGAGTTCATGACCCGCTACCTGGAGAAGCGGCCCATCGACGCCAAGGCCTACGGGTTGAAGAAGGACGAGGTGACCAGGGAGAAGATCGCCAGGATCCTGCCTCACATTGTCGTGATCCGGATCGAGATCGCCTCGATCGAATGAGGTGGACCATCAACCGACGCTGACCTCGCTCAGGTCCTCGACGACGACATCGGCGCCGGCCTCCTCCAGAGCCTCCCGGTTGCTTCCCCGGTCGATGCCGATAACTCCGCCGAAGCCGCCGGCCCGGCCCGCCGCCACCCCGGACACCGCATCCTCGACGACGATGGCTGCGGCCGGTTCCACACCCAACCGCGACCCCGCCTCGAGGAAGATCGCCGGGTCCGGCTTGCCGGGGAGAGCGAGCCGAGCCGACTCATTGCCATCGACGAGCGCTTCGAAGATCGCTGGATCGACCTCGGCCGACCCCAGCACCGCCGCTGCGTTCCGACTCGATGTGATCAGGGCCACCCCGATGCCCGCCGAACGGAGTTGGTCGATCAGATCAAGCGTCGACCGATAAGGCTCGACCCCGCCCTCAGCCAGGGCCTCGAGGAACCTCTCGTTCTTCCGGTTACCCAGCCCGCACACCGTCATCTCGCTGGGCGAGTCATCCGGTGTCCCCTCCGGCAGCTCGATCGCCCGTGACGCCAGGAAGTCGCGCACCCCGTCGTATCTCGGTTTCCCGTCGACATGGGTCAGATAGTCGGTGATCTCGTCGAAGCGAGGAGCATCCGATCCGATCTCGTCGAGGAAGGAGTCGAACGTCTCCCTCCACGCCCGGCGATGGACCGGGACCGAGTCGGTGATAACCCCGTCCATGTCGAAGATCACCGCCCGGCACCGCGCGGGGTCGATGATCACCTTCCCGCCCTCGACCCGGAGCAGGGAGCTCAGCCCTTGACCCCGGTGGCGGCGACTCCCTGGACGAAGTAGCGCTGGAAGGCGAAAAAGACGATGGCGATGGGGATGGTCGTGATGAGCGTGCCGGCCAGGATCGTGTTCCAGGGCTGAGCCTGGCCGAACGAAGCCCTCAGGTTGGCCAGGCCCAGAGGCAGGGTGGCCAGCTCCGGCGCGCCGGGCACCGCGATCAGCGGATGGAGGAACTCATTCCAGATCCCCTGCACCGAGAGAATGGTGAGGGCGATCAGGCCGGGCGCCGCCAGGGGCAGCATCACCCGGGAGAAGGTCTGCCAGGCCGACGCCCCATCGATGGAGGCTGCCTCGATCAGCTCATCGGGGAGCTGTTCGAAGAACTGTTTCATCAAGAAGATGGCGAAGGCGTCGAACATGAGAGGGAGGATCAGACCGGCGTAGGTGTTCAACAAACCGAGCTGCTTGAGGATCAGGAACTTGGGGATCAACAGCACCACTCCGGGCACCGCCAGCAGCACGATGATCAGCCCGAACAGGATCTGCTTGCCCGGGTAGGACATCTTGGCCAATGCGTAGCCGGCCAAAGAGGCGAGAAAGACACGGCCCAGGGTGGCGATCACCGTGACAACCGTCGAGTTGAGGAACCATCTCGGGATGCGCACGCTCTCGGTGTTGAGCCCCCTGATGCCGTTCAGGGTCCACCCCCCGTACTCGGGGTCGGCCCAGAGCTGCACCGGGTTGGCCTGGATGTCGGGCAGCGTCTTGAACGAGGATGCCAGCACCAGGACGAAAGGAAAGATGAAGACCAGGGCGAAGAAGATCAACACTGCATAGCCGAGCCACCGGCGAACACCGCCTTTCGAACCCGTGGCATGGGCCGCTCCCACCATCAGCGCTCCCCTGACGACTTGATGAAGCGGCGCTGGAGAAAGGTGGAGAACATGATCACCAACAGCAGCAGCATGGCGATGGCCGCGCCGAGAGCGGCCTCGGAGTTGGTGAAGGACTGGAAGTAGGTGAGGAAGGCCGGTGTCAGCGTGGTCTTTTGCGGACCGCCGAAGTTGGTGGCGTAGATCTGGTCGAACACTTGCCAGGTGGCGATGAGCCCGATGGTGACCACGAAGAAGATGGTCGGTTTCATCAGCGGGATGGTGATGTGCCAGAAAGTCTGGAAAGTGGAGGCCCCGTCGACCTTGGCCGCCTCGTCCACCGAATCGGGGATGGACTGGAGCCCAGCCAGGAAGATCAGCATGAAGGTCCCGATGCTGGTCCAGGTGACGAGGAGGATGATGGCGAACATGGCCACGCTGGGACCGGCTATCCACTGCCAGTACGTCACTCCCATGAACTCGTTCTCGATCATCCAGACCGGAGGGTCCTCGATTCCGATCACCCCGAGGGCGTTATGGAAGAGGCCGTTGGCGTTGTCGAACCAATTGATGGGGTCGCCGGGGAGGATGGCGTTGATCGCCCCTTGGGTCTGGAACAGAAACAGGAAGATCAGCGTCACCGCGATCGAGCTGGTGATCGAGGGGAAATAGTACGAGGTGCGGAAGAATCCCTTCCGTTTCAAGAACTTGTTGTTGAGGATCACCGCGAGGACGAAGGCGATGGTGGTCTGCATCGGGACCACGAACAGCACGTAGTAGAAGTTGTTGCGGATGGAGAGGGCGAAGTCGGTGCGATGCACTCCGTCCTGGAACAGCAGGTCGTTGTAGTTCTCGAACCCAACGTATTCAGTGGCGAAGGGTGAGACGAAGCCGCTCCAGTCCCGGAGGCTGACCCAGGCGGTGAGCACGATGGGGATGGCCACGAAGATGAGCAGCCCGATGAAGGCGGGAGCGCTGAACAGCCATCCCAGCCGCGATGCGCCCTGGATCGGCTTGCCCCGCTTGACCTTCAGCGGGCCGGCGGTGGCCGGCGCCGCCTCGGAGACAATGGGCGGGGTCTCGGCTAGAGGGAGCCCGGGGG
>JALDXP010000182.1:0-5609 GCA_032154885.1 Actinomycetota bacterium | reverse complement strand
CCGGACAAGACGAGGGCGGCGCCGATCCATTGGATCGTCGAAGGGCTCTCCGAGAATATGAGGACAGCCCAGATCATGGTCAGGACCGGCTGTAGGAGGATGATCGTGGCGGTCTCGACGGCGGGAAGCCTGGGCAACGCGTAGCCGATCAGCAGCCAGCCGGCTACCTGAGAGGTCAGAGCGAGGATGAGCAGCCAGCCATGGGCCGGCCAGGTCGGTGTGAACTCGACACCACCGGTCAGGGTCCCCGCCACGAGGATGGCAAGGGCGGCGCCGGCGGTTGATTCGAGGAGGGGTCCAGCCGACGGAGCCTGGATGTCGTTGGACAGCCGGAAGCCGAGGATGAACCCCGCGTAGAGGAGAGCCGACGCCAGGGCCAGGATCGTGCCGAGCAGCGGGTTGGAGCCGAAGGCGTCGCCCCGGCCGAGCCCGCTCACCAGGCTCACACCGATCAAGACGATCGGCACGGCGATGGCAACCTGGCGGCTGGGGCGCTCATCGAGAAAGATCCAGGCGATCACCGCGACGACGATCACTTGTGAGTTGGCGATGAGCGTCGACAGGCCGGCGCCGATGTATTCGATAGAGATGTGCCAGACCAGGATGTCGAGGCCGAGGAGGATCCCGGCGGCCACCGCTATCCACCGCTTGTTGCGGGTTCGCTCATCTTCCCGGCGCCGCACCCACCACAGAACGAACAGGATCGGGAGTGCGTAGAACACACGAAAGAAGGCTCCCGTGATCGGTGACACCTCGGCCAGGGCGTAGAGGATGGCCGAGAAGGAAATGGCCACGGCGCCGGCCAGCGCGGCGAGCAACGTCACGGAAGCGGGATCAGATCCGGATCAACCCAGGATGTCTTCGACTCTTCGCTTTCGAGATTCGACCAATGTCTTTCGGGAAGTGAAGGATCGCCGAGCGGCGGGTACACATCGAGCATTTGCCCGACCGACGTTACGTCGGGATGGGCTTCTCGCAAATGCGCGAGCAGCCGGATCCAGAACATGGTGACGGTGGCGTGATATTTGTCGGGGTTGCCGCCGATGTCGGCCGCATGGCGAATCGTCAGACAGGCGACGCGCTCGGCATCCTGGACGTCGTCGGCTTCTTCGAGCACGGTCCAGGCGAATCGGAGATGGGCCTCGTGCCCGAAGTACCCACCCTCTCCCGCCTGCTGCATCATCCGCAGCCCGTCGGCGAGATCGAGATTGCTCACGACGGCAGGTTCTGAAGCTCCCGGAACGAGTCCTGGATGGCGGCAAGGAAGCGGTCGGAGTCGGGCAGGGTGTCGTAATCGGCGTGAATGCCCCAAAGCAGACGCCCGTTGTAGGAGAAGAGGGCGATCCCGAGCCCGTGCTGCGCCCACAACGGAACCATCGCGTAGTTGGCGATCATCTCTGACTCCAACAGATACATGGGGAACTGCGGGCCGGGGATGTTGGTCACCGTCATGTTGAAGGGCCTGATCTTTTGCCCGACAACGCGATTTGCCAATGAGAGCAGGGTGATCGGCGTTCCCGAGCTGATCTCGACGAGGGTCGCCGCTCCCAGGGCCTGGTTCGTCTTCTTCAGGTTGCCCGTTGCCTCCTTGACCTTCTCGAACCGGATCCGTGGGTCGGGCTCCTGAATGGGCAGGTCGAGGAGCCACATGGCGATCTGATTGCCGAGGGCGCCTCTCTGGGCGGCACTGCGAGTCGAGACCGGATTCATGACCCTGAACTCGGCGCCGCTCACGTCGTACCCACGCTCCTCGATGAGGAACTGTCGCACCGCCCCTGCAGTGATGGCGAGCACGACGTCGTTGACCGAGCCTCCGAGCTTGTTCTTGAGATCCTTGATCGCCTCGAGAGGCGTGTCTGTCCAATCGAACCGCCGGTTGGGACCGATGTCAGGGTTGAGCGGCGTGCGGTCGGCGGCTCGCAGCCAGCCCGAGCGGAGCGATGAGAAGGCAGCTGCCGATTTGTCGAGCGTCCGATCCGTGAGCATCACGCCGTCCCGCAGCGCCTCCGACAGGTGGGTGAGTCGGTCGACCAGGCGACCGGTGAGACGAGCGACCTCGGCCACCGAGAGTTGGGTGGGGGTGGGAGCGGGACGGGGCACCCACATTTCTGGCTCTTCGACCTCGGAGCTGGGGACGACGTTGAGCAGGATGGTTGTCAGGTCCACCCCGGAGAGGCCGTCGATCATGCAGTGGTGGATCTTGGCGATCAGAGCGAATCGATCGTCGTCAAGCCCTTCGACGACCCAGAGCTCCCACAGCGGCTTGCTCCGGTCGAGGGGCGTGGAGACGATTCGCCCGGCGAGCTGTTTGAGCTGGGTCTCGGTACCTGGGCGGGGGAGTGAGCTGTGGCGGAGGTGGTAGTCGATGGAAAAATGCTCGTCGTCCACCCAGACCGGTCGCCGGTCGAAGGGGACCCATTCGAGACGTTGTCGGTAGCGCGGGATGTAGCGCAATTTCGAATCGACGTGGGCGCGGATACGGGCGATGTCGATGCCACCGTCGTCGCCCTTCAGCGGGGCGGCATCGAGGAGCGCCACCCCGGCAACGTGCATGTGGCTGGTCCTGGTCTCGAGCGCCAGGAACGACGCATCGAGATAGGACAGCGGCTCGTAGTGAAACTCGGTCATCGGCATGGTTGTGAATCTCCAACCTAATGCGCATGCACATTTTGAGAGCCGGCGAGGAGGGCGAGAAGCCGCGCTGCATAGAGTCGCTCGATGTCGTCGCGGAGCGAAGAGACCGTCCTCACAGCGCTCCGCGAGGTCGTGGGCGAGCGCCATGTCCTCACCGAGCCCGACATGGTGGCCGGCTATGTGCGTGATTGGACCGGTCGATGGACGGGCCATACCGCCGCAGTGATCAGGCCAGGTTCCGTCGAGGAGGTCCAGGAGCTGCTTCGGATCTGTCAAAGCGCCCAGAAGGCGGTGGTGCCCCAGGGCGGGAACACCGGTCTGGTCGGGGGATCGGTGCCCCAACACGGGGAGATCGTGCTCTCACTTCGACGTCTCGACCAGATCGGGCCGACCGACTCCGGAACGCCCTCGGTGACGGTCGGGGCGGGAGTCACCATCGGATCCGTACAGCAGCACGCTCGTCGGGCCGGGTTCCGCTACGGGGTCGATCTCGCCTCCCGTGACTCGGCCACAGTCGGAGGGACGATCGCGACCAACGCCGGGGGCACACATGTCGTGTCCAACGGGGACACCCGTCGTCAGGTTTCGGGGCTCGAGGTGGTCCTCGCCGACGGGACTCGTCTGTCCCGCCTCGACGGGATGTCCAAGACGAGCCTCGGCCCCGATCTTCTACAGCTGATGGTCGGCAGTGAAGGGACACTCGGTGTCATCACGGCGGCGCGTCTGAGACTTCTCCCGGGTGAAGCCGGGGCGCCGATGGTGGTGCTCGTGGCCGTAAAGACGCTCAGCGAGGGTCTCGGCTTCCTTGGTCCCGAGGTTCGTGCGATCGAGTTCTTCGACAGGGCCTGTCTCGATGCGGTGATCGAACATCGTGGCCTCCCCGAACCCCTCACTTCCGAGGATGCCTTCTACGTTCTCATCGAATCCGGAGAGACTCCTCGTGTTCCCGGGGATGCCGTTGCCGTCGTGGATCGCTCACTGTGGGCATATCGCGAGTCGATCACCGAGACGATCAACGCTCTGGGGGTTCCGGTCAAGCTCGACGTGGCGGTGCCGCTCGATCGGGTCGACGATTTCGCCGGTGCGGTGAGAGACCTGGACATCGGAGGAGAGATCTACCTCTTCGGGCACCTGGCGGAAGGGAACTTCCACGTAAACGTCGTCGGCAGCCATGATCCCGAGGCGGTGGTCGACCGTGTGCTCGAGCTCGTTGTCGCCTTCGATGGGGTCGTTGCCAGCGAACATGGGATCGGGGTCGCCAAGGCCGCTTGGTGGCGGCGAACGACAGAGCCTGCTGTCTTGGAGTTCCAGCGCCGCGTCAAGAAGGCGCTCGATCCGGATCGAACCTTGAATCCGTCGGTGTTCTGGGGCGATTGAGAGTCGTTAGTCGCAGCCGCCGGTAGCGTTGGCGCCGATGCGGTTGGTGTTTCTCTTCACTGTCGTGGCGCTTGCCGAGATGGCGGCATTCATCTGGGTCGGATCGATGATCGGGTTCGGCTGGGCCCTCGGCATTGCCCTGGTCACAGCCGTGCTGGGTTCCGTCCTGGTTCGTCGCGCTGGGGTCTCGGTGTGGGGTCGGTTCCGAGGCAAGGTGAACCAGGGGGTGCTCCCGGGGCGTGAGCTGAGCGATGGGGCCGCCATCCTCGTGTCCGGCGCCTTTCTGATCTCGCCGGGATTCATCACCGACACTCTCGGCTTCCTGCTCCTGATCCCGGCTGTGAGGGATCTGATCTACCGCAACATCACGAAAAGGCTCTCGGGTCGAGTCAATGTGCTCACCGGCAACCGCCGCATACGCGCGGATTGGCCGGGTGGCACGCAGGAAGTCCTGCAGTACGAGATCGTCGACGTCGAGCCCGACGACCGGTCGTAGCCGCCGTCGTGTTGGTTCCGGACGACTTCGCTGTGCCGACGGAATTCGAAGGGCCTGGTTTTCGGCTCGAGCCGTTGGGCCCCGTCCTCAACGAACGTGACCACGAGGCATGGATGTCGAGCATCGAGCACATCCGCGCCACACCCGGCTTGGGAGCATGGAAGTGGCCGTCGCCGATGACGATCGAAGAGAACATGGTGGACCTGGAGGGACACGCCCGCGAGTTCACCGATCGGGAGGCTTTCGCCTACTCAGTCCTCGATGGGGATGACGTGATCGGATGTCTGTACATCCAGCCCACCGAGGACGAGGACCACGACGCCAAGGTGACTTCGTGGGTGACCGCGAGCCGGACCGAGATGGACCGGGTCGTCTGGCGGTCTGTCAGCGATTGGCTGGTTGAGAGGTGGCCGTTCGAGGACTTCGCCTACGCAAGCCGCAGCTGACGCTCAAGCGTGGGCTCCCACCGTCACGGTGCCAATCGTGAGAGTCGGCTTGGCCCCCGTAACCTCTCCTAGGAGATGTACTTCCGCGTCGAGCTGACGACGTTGGGCTGTCGTCAGCTTGCTGAGCGGTTCGACGGTGACGGCGAGGTTCCGACCGGACCGTTTGTGGTGCCAAACGCCACCGACCACGCCATCGATCAGTAGTACCGGGTAGTTGCCGGCCTGGCCCGACGGGGTCAGGGCACGGGTTGCGGCCGCGCCCGGGTAGAGCAGGTTCCGAGGCTGACCGCCAACGACGAAAGCATCGAAGTAGGGCAGCAGGGTGATCCCTCTGTGCGGCCGGTCCGGCGTATCGACGTCGGCGGCATTCATCCATGCCGCCTCACCTTCCATCTCGACGAGCTCGAGCTCGCCGGCGAGATCATCGAAGAGATCGACTGCGCTCCGCGGCGGAATGCTGAGCCATCGGGCGAAATGCTGGGGCGTGGCCGGGCCGTAAGCGAGCAGGTAGCGCGCGACCAGGGTGCGGAGAGCTACCGCGCCTTCGTCCGGCTGAAAGCCGGGCAGCCAGCGGTGCGGGTCGGTGTAGGTCACGTTCCGGCCCTTGTTCGGTCCGAAGCAGAGGACGCCACGGTGTGCGGCCGTGCTGGTCAACA
>JALDXP010000181.1:0-5613 GCA_032154885.1 Actinomycetota bacterium | reverse complement strand
ATTTCAGCCTCGACGTATGGGAAGGCGGCGTGGTGACCATCCTCGGCCCGTCGGGCTGTGGCAAGACCACGGCGCTGCGCGTGATCGCCGGGTTCGAGAACGCTGGTGGGACGGTCGAGATCCATGGCCGCGCCGTGCTCGCACCCGGGGTTTTCACCCGTCCGGAGCGGCGCCGGGTGGGGATGGTATTCCAGGACTACGCGCTCTTCCCACATATGAGCGTTGCCGGGAATGTGGCCTACGGGTTGCCCAGAGGTGATCGGGGTCCTCGTGTTGGCGAAGTCCTCGAACTGGTCGGGCTGACCGGATTGGAAGAGCGGATGCCGAACGAGCTCTCGGGTGGACAGCAACAGCGCGTAGCCCTTGCCCGTGCTCTCGCCCCGAAGCCGGAGGTGATCCTGCTCGACGAGCCATTCAGCAATCTCGACGCCAGTCTGCGTGATCGGGTGCGGCGGGAGCTGCGAACCATCCTGACCGAAGCTCGCACCACGGCGGTCTTCGTCACTCATGACCAGGAAGAGGCCCTCGCCACATCCGACATCGTGGCCGTGATGAGGGATGGCCGGGTTTTGCAGGCCGACACCCCTGGACATCTCTACTCCAATCCGGCCGATCGCTGGGTGGCCGAGTTCCTCGGCGACGCCGACGTCCTCGAGTCGGTGGCGCGCGACGGACGGGTCGACACGGCGGTCGGTGCCTTCGACACAGATCTCCACGGCAGCGTGTCTGTCGTCGTCCGGCCGGAGAATGTGCAGATCTCGCTCGGCGAGACCCCGAACGCTGTGGTGGCGGGTTCCGAGTTCTTCGGTCATGACCAGTTGGTGACCTTCGCCCTGCACGAGGGCACACGTGTTCGGGCCCGGATCGGCCCCCGTCCCACTTACCGGGTCGGCCAGCCGGCCCGGGTGCGGGCCACCGACGCCCGCATATTCGCGCGAGTCTGACGTTCTAGCCTTTCAGGGTGGATTCGGCTCTGGCCCTCGTCGCGGCGTTGGCCGCTTCCTTCTTCGCCGCCGATCTGTGGCTCGACTACCGAAGAAGGCCACGGCCCCACATCGCCGCCTATGGGACCGGCATGACCATGTTCGCCATCGCCACGTGGGCATTCTTCCTGGGCATCACAATCGGCTGGACCGGTCCGATGTACCGAATCTTCTATCTATTCGGGGCGATCCTCAACATCCCGTTCCTGGCGCTGGGCTCCATGTTCTTGGTAGTCGGGAGGAAGTCTGGCCACATCATGGCCATCGCCCTCGGGGCCCTCACCGCCATTTCCACCACCTTGACCGCCACCGTGCCATTCGCCAATCCCCTGCCGGAGACGGGGGTGCCCCATGATGTGTTCGCCTCGGGTTTCGGTCCCAGGCTGTTCGCAATCATCGGTGGGGCGCTAGGTGCAACGATCCTGGCCGTCCTTTCCGTCGTATCGATCGTCCGATTCTGGAGGAAGAACCGCCGGATCGTCTGGGGCAACTTGCTGATCCTCGGCGGGACGCTGGCGGCGGCATCGGGGGGCACCGGTCTCGCCCTCGGCGAATCGAGCGCGTTCGCCCTCTCTCTGCTGGTGGCGGTGACGCTGATCTGGGCCGGCTATCGGGTGGCATCGGGCGGGCGAGGCGCCACGACCCGAGCCGAAACGGCCCTCGCCGACCTATGACTGTCGTCTGAGATTCACCGGGTTGTAAACGTCACGCGGCCCAGGGTTCATCACGTGCTCGTATGTTCGCCCTGTCGACGAATGGACCCGAAATCTCTGCACCCGTGGATCCCAGGCACGATCTGGCGGAGTCGATCGAGCGTCTGAAGGTGGCGATCGAAGTGCTCAACGGTGTGGTCGCCGAAAAGCTGGCGAGGCCCGTTACCCCGGTGTTTTCAACCGGGCGCCCACGTCATATTGATGGACCGTTCGAAGTTGGTCCATCCGCCGCGCTCGAACGCCGCGGCCATCGGCAGGTTGGTGAGGTCGGTAGCGGCGCGAATGTGGTCGACACCCTGGTCGGCCAGGATTCGGGTCCCAATGCTGAGGATGTCGTCGACGTAGCCGTTGCCCCGATGCTCGGGCAGCACGGCGAGATAACCGATGACGGGGTGGTAGTGGTTGTGGCCGGGAGTCACGAAGCCGACTGACGCGCCGGTGTGGTCGATTGCGACGCGCCAGTTGTCGCGGCTACTGATCTGATGGGCGAGCTCACCGGTGAAGTGCCCGTGGGCGGCCTCCCTCGGCGTCATCGTCTTCAGGTCGAGGACGGTGTGGGCGTCCAGCGAACCTGGCACTACCGCTGTCATCAGGTCGATGACCTCGTCGTCGTCACGGGGTTGACGAAAGTCGAGCCGCCCGCTGGGTGCGGGGATGAGTGTGCCCTTGCACCATTCGAATCGAAGACGCTCGACGAACACTCGGGCGCCGGTTTCCTCGGCAATGTCGATGAGCGCCTCCACGTGGCGACGAGAAACTGGGTTGTCTCGCCAATCAGGTGGCACATACCGGATGTATCCCGGCGGCTCTGCGCGGCTACCGATCACCTGGCGGGTTGCCGTCTCGATGAGGTTTCGGGCGGCGAGTCGGTGCACCGGATCGGCGGGGTCGGCGATGTCGAAGATGTCCAGCAGTGCGGGCTTGTCTTCTCCGGGGTTGCCCCACCATGCCACTCGCGCGACGACGCTGTCGTCGATCAGCGCCATCCACATCCACTCGCTTCTCCGTCTCCCCAGGCGCAGATCATCGGCTAGCTCGGGGTTCAGGGTGTAGGCGAGGCTGAGAAAACGGCCCAACTCGGGAGGTCCCTCGATGGTCCGCAAGATAGGGGAGACTGACATCAAACCCAACTGATCATCTGAGAGGATACGGCGGTGTGCTCCACGACGACTTCCCTAACAAACCCCGGCTGGCCGCTCAAGGGGGCGAACGGTCTGCCGGGGTTCGGTTGTCGCCTCCCCCGCGCTACCACCATTGCGAAAGCTCGTGCATCGATGGTTCGCGAAGGATGGAATTGCGGTGGGCCTGTCCCGAGATGACCTGCTCCAGGCGGCTTGCGACTTCAGGCTTCTTTCCCGGCTGATCTGGAATCGCGACCTGGCGTTTCCCATGTACCTGGTCGTGACCGGTTAGTGGTGACACGAATCCGCATGATCCGACGGAGTCTGCGCATATCCACGGCAGCCTCCAACGGAACCGGTCTGCCTCTGGGCCGGGACGAAAGGCTGCGTCTCATACCGGGTCCGAGCCAGCGGCGGCAGGCTCGTCTTCAACAACTTCGGCTAGTTCGTCGAGGCCCCGTCGAATGATCTCCGCGAGTAGGAGAGCTACGTTCTCGTCTCTGTCCAGGTAATCCGACTCGTCGCCTCCGAACTCCGCTTTCACATATCGGTACTGGTCGATGAGTTCATCGTCTGTCCATTCCGCGATCGGGTAATGGTCATGGGGTGGCCAATTCGCTGCGGTCATGCGGCCTACTTACCCACCCTCCAGACCTAAACAAACGGGCGACAGCTCCCAGGCGGAGGGTCATCCCCCGATGTAGCTCATCTCGACTCGTGAGCCGATGCTCACCGTCTGCGCCGACCTGATCTCCGAGTAGCGGTCTTCCCTGTTGGACCAAATGTGGTCGATGAGCGGTCCGACATCCTCACCGGCCCTGATCGCGTCACGCAGGTTCGATCCTCCGGAGGCGAAGAGACACGTGTAGAGGACACCCTCGGCGGAGAGCCGGGCACGGGTGCAGGAACCGCAGAAGGGCCTGGTCACCGAGGCGATCACCCCCACCTCCCCCTCACCGTCGAGATAGCGGAACCGGTTGGCCACCTCTCCGGGGTAATTGGGCGGGACGGGCTCGAGCGGGAAGACCTGATTGATGGCCGAGATCATCTCCTCGGCCGGCACGACATCGTCCAGCCGCCAGCCGTTGGTGTTGCCCACATCCATGTACTCGATGAAGCGCACGATGTGACCGGTGGCCTTGAAGTGGCTGGCCATGTCCACCACGGCGTGCTCGTTCACCCCTCGCTGGACGACAGCGTTCACCTTGATCGGACCGAGACCGGCCTCGGCCGCGGCCTCTATGCCCTCCAAAACCGAGGAGACCGGGAAGCCGACGTCGTTCATGCGCTGGAAGGTCGGATCGTCGAGCGCATCGAGGCTCACGGTGACCCGGTCCAGGCCCGCAGCTGCGAGGGACCGCGCCTTCCGGGTCAAGAGCGATGCATTGGTGGTCAGAGTGAGGTCGTCTACTCCGTCGATGGCCTGGATCATGCCGATCAGTTTCTCCAGGTCCTTGCGCAGCAGTGGCTCGCCCCCGGTGATTCTCACCTTGTTCACACCTCGATCGACGAAGAGCCCGACCAGATGCACGATCTCCTCGAAGCTCAGCAACTGGTCACGAGGCAAGAACTCGTGGTCCTTGCCGAACAGCTCTTTGGGCATGCAGTAGGTGCAGCGGAAGTTGCATCGGTCGGTGACCGAGATTCGGAGGTCACGAACCGGGCGTTGAAACCGATCGACGAGGGCGCTCATTCGGGGTCAACGTTATTTGCCGTCGAGCGAAATGTCTTGTGACGCCCATCGACGCAAGCCGTTAGCGTGACTTGCAATGCCGGACGGGCCACTGCGGGTGTCGATGACCATCGACCCGGACGCCGTCATGACCCCGGTCAACCGTCGGGTCTTCGGCTCGTTCGTGGAGCACATGGGCCGAGGGGTGTACGGGGGGTTGTACCAGCCGGATCATCCCCAAGCCGACGAAGACGGCTACCGCTCCGATGTCCTAGCCCTTGTGAGAGAGTTGGGGGTGAGCATCGTCCGCTACCCAGGTGGGAATTTCGTCTCCGGCTATCGCTGGGAGGACGGCGTGGGACCAGTTGGGGGACGCCCGACTCGATTCGATCGGGCGTGGCGAAGCATCGAGCCCAACGTGTTCGGCCTCGACGAGTTCGCTCGCTGGTCGGCCAAGGCGGGGACCGAAATCATGCTCGCGGTCAATCTCGGCACACGGGGTGCCCGGCAGGCGGCAGAGCTCGTGGAATACGCCAACGTCACCGGTGGAACCAGTCTCTCCGACCTGCGCCGCCGCCACGGTCGAGAACATCCCTATGGGATCAGGACCTGGTGCCTCGGAAACGAGATGGACGGCCCCTGGCAGATCGGCCACAAGTCCGCCGAGGAGTACGGGAGGCTTGCCTTCGAGACCGCGAATGCGATGCGGGCGGTCGACCCCGCGCTGGAGCTCGTGGCATGTGGCAGCTCTGGGAGATCGATGCCCGGCTTCGGCACGTGGGAGGAAGCAGTGTTGGAGCATTGCTACGAGGTGGTCGACCTGATCTCGGCTCATGGGTACTACGACCCCGAGGCCACCGACCTGCCCAGCTTCATCGCTTCATCGGCGGCGATGGACGAGCAGATCCGCCAGGTCGTGGCGATCGCCGATCGAGTCGGTAGGAGGAAGGGGATCGCCAAGCGGCTCGGGCTCTCATTCGACGAGTGGAACGTCTGGTACATGGGGCGCCATGAGTCTCAGGAATCCACCCTCGAGTGGAGGCGAGCGCCACGACTGTGTGAGGACGATTACACGAGCACCGACGCCGTGGTGGTGGGATCGCTCCTGATCACACTGCTCCGTC